>DAOWID010000357.1 GCA_030641115.1 Planctomycetota bacterium
CACCCAACTGAGATCCGTATCGGTCGGCACATTTCTGGCGCCGTCAGGCGGATCGGGATTATAAGCCGTATACGGCCCCCCAGCGGTGAAGCTCCAGACATCGCCTGTATGTATCGTACTGCCGTCCTCTTCAATCTCGTCGATCCGCCAGTAGTAAGTAGTCCCGGCAATCCAACCAGCCATCTCGTACCACATGTTCCAGGCTTGGGCCTGGCGGCCTTTGTACTCAGCCGCACCTGGCGTCGGATTGGTGCCGAGGTATACATCGTGCCACTTTGCAGTCTCTCCCGCCGTCCACCCAAGCAGCGGCGTGGTCACACCTGTTGCACCATCAGGCGGATCGGGGTCACTGGCCTTAACGCCCGGCACAACCCCTGCGGTCATGACAAGGGTGATGGGCGCTGCTGTAGAGACCTGTGCCAACGTTGTCGGTGCACTCATTGTTGAAAGTACTACCAAAAGTGTTGCTGAAACTAATCTTCGCTTCATTTTTCTGCCCTTTCCACAAATTATTATCCGTTCCGAATAGATACCATTCACCAACTACTATCCACTAATTTCACAAGCCACAACATCCCCGGCTGGTCCCGGTGTGGCCGTGAAGAACCTCTTCGGCTGGGCGCAGCAAATTCATCAGTTTCCCGGTCAAATTCCTGCAGGTAAGAAAATGTCAGTTCTCCCTCGCTGCCGCCACTCGTTGAAAATGCTATGTTCTCGATAACATCAGTTCCCATGTCAACGGTATAGGTCAGCTCGGTTTGCTCGCAGGTAAACAGAACTTCTGCTTTACCAGCACGTGGTACGTGTTTGGTCTCGAACCAAACTTGTTTCTCAGCAGCGTCCCGGCGTACTGTATCGATCGTATGTAATCCCTCCCACGGCCGTCCTAATCCCTTAAAGAAGCTGCCACCCAGATATCTTGCCACGACCTTCCCACTTTCATCGCAGACATGGGCCTGCGTCCCACTGTCTACGATCCTCAGGCGGTTGCCGACCTGCAGTCTCAGCCAGGGATAATGCCATTTGCTTGTCGCGTAGACAAAAGGTATCCGGCCGACGCCGGCAACTTGTTCGCCACCGATCCGGCCGGCAATCCTGAAGTATGTCCAGCCCCGTCGGTGCATCGTGTCTCGATTATCAATGATTCTTGTGCTCTCCGGCCAATCGAGCTGGAAGTACTCCTCCTCCAAAACATTGACGTGGCGGTCTATCCGCCAGATTTTGCTATCCCCGGCGGTGCTGCGTTTGCAGATCACCAGCAGTCCTTTCTTTTTAGTGGAGACATATTCCATGTCAGCCGGCCTGCCCTCAACGTGCGCAATGAATTCGCTCAAGGCCTTGCTGTCTGTGGGTAGTCTCTTTACAGAAAGATCGGAATTGTACACGCGGGAATTGCTTATGTAGATAGTGTTTTTGTCATAGTAGTAGTTGGCATGTTGATTCTGCAAACGCCGGCAGTAAGATTGTTCACCGGAAGTGCCAAGTTTCAGCAGACGCATCATTACAGGCTTGCCAACACCTTCAGGGAAAAAATACCAGCATTGCTCCATGCTCTTGCCTGTTTCAGTCAGCCGTGGTGTATTGAAGGAAGTCTGTGTCTTAGATTTTTGCGGCCCCTTATCACTCTTATCCGTTCCAAGCGTTGTTGCCACAGTTCCCGCAGCAATCACGCCGGCAGTAGCTAACGAAACGACCGCTGTTTTGCTCGTTGCCATCGCTGCCAGAGACGCTGCCGCACCAACCTTGACGGTAGCTGCCGTGACAGATATGTTCGCAGCCGCAGCTTCAGTAGTGGCCGTTATCTTTCCGAACAAGGCCAAAGCTATTAGCAGCGAGCCCTTGCCAAGTCCACGGCGCGAAAGTTGTTTTGCCATCGCCTTTTTCGCTCGGTAGAACAGCCTCCTTGCAGCGAATTCACTACATGCCATCACCTCGGAGATATCAGAATACGTCATATCTTCGTAGCATCGCAGGATTAACACCTTTCGGTGTCGTGGCTTCAGCGCCGACATCGCTGTGGAGATGACTCGCTTCAATTCCTGGCCTACCAGATTCTCGAGCCCTTGTTGTTTGTCAGCAGACCCCGCATCAGTTATCTTCGACATTCGGGTCCTGCTTCGCAGTTGTTCTCGATTGCGATGATCACGAAGGTTGTTGCCGGCGATCTTAAACAACCAAGGCCAAAATCGGTCCGGTCTTTGCAGTTTGTCCAAGAACTTCAACATCTCTAACATGCTCTCCTGTAAAATATCCTGTGTTAAGTCTTCAGCCAAAGTAAGACGGTAGAGATACGCGCGCAAACGTTCTCTTGCCAGCTCAGCCAGGCGATCCATGCTCTTTTCGTCACCAAGCTGGGCTTGTTTTACTAGCTCAATGTAACCACCCTTGTTGTCCATAAAGTATTGCTTGACTATTAGAAAGACCGCTGGGGCCACCAAACGTGACGCTTTTTTTTCGTATTTTGTTGTGCCATTCCTGCAATTTCACTTATTGTACCGAAATTTTGGCATGCTTCAACCCTGGGTGGCAGCCTCAAGCATAGCTTGGGGATGGCAAAACTCCAAAGTTAGTGCAACCATCCCCAAACCCTTCGGATTTGAGGCTGCCACGCGATATAGAGTAAGCAAATCAATGTTACCCGGAATCTGACTTA
>DAOWID010000027.1 GCA_030641115.1 Planctomycetota bacterium
CGATGGCAGACGAATACATATCACATTCAGACCATGAAATGGTTCTGCTTGTCCACGATTTAGCCGACTTAGCCCCGCCACAGTGGCAAAAATCTTGGTCTAATTATGACGGTTAAACCCCTCGCGAAAATCGGTGTTTAACGGCATCTGAATTGGTCAGGTCACCGGTGCCGCCAAGCTCAATGGCCTGCAGGACGCTGCCGCGAAAGCCGCTCGTGCAGAACACCATTCCAAAACCAATGACCGGTGAAGGAATCACGTTGCGAGTCTGGCCGTTGCACTGCCAAATCAGATCGCCGTTTTCGATATCATAGCTGCGAACAAAGTTCGTTGCGCCAGTGATTACCTGTATCTTGCCGCTCACTTCAACAGCGACTGGAGTTGCCCAGGAAGTGACCTCATCACGAGCTTTCTTCCAGATAGTCTCACCTGTCTCCTTGTTGAGCGCGTAGATGGAGGAGTCACCTACATGGTCCATCACAACGATCAGTGCATTGCCGGCCAGAGCAAGCGAGCTGCCTTCACCAAAGCTCATGACCTTTCTCATCTTCCCTAAGTCCCTACTCCACTTGTGATGTCCATGCATGTCGTAGCAATGTATGCCGCGTGAGCCGAAACTCGCCCAGATGTGCTTTCCATCGGTCACGGGCGAATAGGAGGCAAAGGTGCCATTTGGGTGATGCCCCTCGTGCGGCAGCTCTTCCCGGGCTGTCTTCTGCCAGAGAACTTTGCCGGTCTTTCGATCCAGGCAGACAACGTCGAACCTATACACATTCGTCGGAGTTCTCCCGCCATGAAAGGGTCGTCTTCTGCCTCTATCTGGACCCTGACTTGCAGAACCGGCTTCACGGGCTGGCGTACCCTTCTTGTCGGTTTCAATAGCTGTCTGAAAGAAAATTCTGTCGCCCCATACGATCGGGCTTGAGTTGCCCTGACCGGACAGCTTGACCTTCCATCTAACATTCTCCGTCTCGCTCCACGTCACCGGCGGATTACCTTTTGGGGTTGCACCTGTCGCATCAGGCCCCCGCCACGTTGGCCAGTAGTCACTACCCGAAGTCCCATAAACATCCACCGACGCCAAGCTCATCAGAAGACCTATACCAATTGTCAATGCTACACGTCTGTTCATTCGAGTCTCCTTTCTGTTTGCTTGAATCAGTTCTGCAAAATGGAAATTAGGCATACATTATTTGAGGAAATCGGTTTTTTGGATTTCCTCGAATAATCCCATAAATCCTTACCAAAAATACTGTTACTGTTTGACGATGAAAACTCAAGAAAACGAGTTTTCATCGTCAAAGTATGCCTAATTTCTATTTTGCAGATGCCTTTTTGTTTGATTGTCACCTTTGATAGTACTCTGCGTCCACAGCCCTCCCGATCATCCCGCTTGCTCATTCGCTTTTTTTCAAGATTGCCATCAATTCCCCATCTGTCAACGCAATTGGGTTGCCTTTCATACTACTTGATTTTTGCGACTTCGCAACCACTGCCGGAAAATCCTGTTCTTCCAATCCGAACTGACTGAGCGGCCGCACTTTCAATGCCGCGCAGAGATCATGAACCCACGCGACCCCATCAGCAGCTCGTGCTGTCGCCGTCCCAGTCAGAAGTTGCGCTATCTCGTCGTACCGAACCAATGCTGGTGAATCGGCTGCTCGGCTCTGCAATGCCTTCACATTACTCTCCATAACATACGGCAAAAGCCTCGCACATATCACACCGTGGGCAGCGCCGGTCATGCCTCCCAACGGCCCGGCGAAACCATGCACCGCCCCCAATTTCGCATTGGCCAACGCCAATCCGCCGAATAGACTTGCCAGCGCCATATCTTCGCGGGCAGCCAAGTTGTTGCCATCTTCGTAGGCTTTTCGCAGAGAATGCCCGGCTCGTTTCAGACCCTCGTGGCAGATACCATCTGTCAACGGATTTGCCTGCTTGGAAACATACGCTTCCATGAGTTGAGTCAGAGCATCCAAGCCCGTGCTGGCCGTAACCGACGGCGGCATCGAATACGTCAATTCAGGGTCAACCACGGCGATACGGGGCAGCATCAATGCACTGCGCATGCTCACCTTGACCCGGTGTTCAGGGACGCTAAGCACCGAATTTCGCGTCACCTCGGCGCCGGTACCGGCTGTCGTTGGAACTGCGATGTGGGCCGCGGCACTCCGGGTAAGCGCCTTACCTTCACCAACCACCTCCAGATAATTCTCCAATTCCCCCCTATTGGCGAGCATCGCTGCAACGGCTTTACCGGTATCAAGCGCACTCCCGCCGCCAATGCTGATAACCAGATCACTTTTGGCCTGACGTGCCTTTTGCACACCTTCCTTTGCTATGTTCGTGGTCGGCTCCCCCGGGACGCTGAAGGTGACATATTCAACTGCCTGCTTGCTCAACTGCTCAAGGATCGGTCTAGCCCGTTCAACACTACGGCCCGTGACGACAAAAGCGCGTTTTCCCACCTCAGCCGCGAGGCCTGCGACTTCCCGGCTCGTGCCGGCCCCAAAAATAATGCGTGTAGCGGTCGCAAATTCAAATCTCATGGTACCTTTTACCTAATTCGCAACGCCGCGACTAACCCCAGCCCTGCTCGTCCGGGAATACGTTAGCGTATTTGACACTCGTACGTGGTTCAGCCATCATATC
>DAOWID010000270.1 GCA_030641115.1 Planctomycetota bacterium
AATTTTAGCATGGGGATTGTACAACGTTATATTGAGTTGGGTGCTGAGATGATATGTTATCCGGAAGATTTGGGGATGCAGCTTGGCCCTATGCTTTCGCCTGAACATTTCCGAACATATATCAAGCCAATCTACGAAAACTTGATGGCGCCGGCACATAAAGCGGGATGTCTCGTGCACATGCACTCTGACGGTGACATCCGTGACCTTGTGGACGATCTTGTCCTCAGCGGTGTGGACGCTCTCAATCTCCAGGATCTCGTAAATGGCATTGACTGGATAGCTGCAAATCTCAAAGGCCGAGTTTGCATCGATCTCGACATAGACCGCCAGCAGATTACCCCATTTGGCAGCCCCGCGCAGATCGATAACCTGATCCGGCAAGAGGTCGAAAAACTCGGCAGCCCGGAAGGTGGCCTGATGATGATATATGGGTTATATCCGGGCGTGCCTCTTGGAAATGTACGAGCAGTGATGGATGCGATGGAGCGATATGCAGGCTTCTATGCGTAAGGACTCGTTCAGCTATAATTATGTAGAGCAAGGCCTATAACAACCACGAAAAGGAAAGGAAACAGAAAATGAAAAAGCTTGGCGTAGGGATTATTGGCTGTGGTTGGGTGGCAGAGGAGTATGTAAAGGCTTTCAAGAAAGAGGAGCGTTCAAAAGTGCGTTCGCTCGTCAGCCGAAACCGGGCAAATGCCCAACGGTACCGGGATGGTTATGACCTGCGTTGCACTATCGAAACCGATGCCTCCAAGATGCTTCAGCAGGATGACGTGGATATAGTTGTGGTCTGCACGCCTCACAATGTGCATACGGAATATGTGGTTGCTGCGGCAGAAGCTGGAAAGCATGTCATAATCGAAAAGCCGGTGGCCTTGACGATGGAAGATGTACGCAAGCAGCAGGACGCGGTGAAGAAAAACAAGGTCAAGACACTTGTTGGTTTCGTACTGCACTGGAATCCTTTGCTAATGTCGATTGACCGGCTAATCGAGGAGGGGGTATTCGGCGAGATATTCATGGTCGAGGTCGATTATATGCACCGGATATGGATGACAACGGATTTGAAATGGTATGGCAGTCGAGAACAAAGTGGAACGGCAATCTTGACCGGCGGCTGTCATGCCGTGGACGCCCTACGCTGGTTCGCCCGCAGCCAGGTCGAGCAGGTGTGCGCATACCAAGTGAAGACGGAAAATCCTATAGAGTATCCAGGAACGATTTCAGTCAACATCAAATTCAAGGATGGCAAGATTGGGCGCAGCACAACCACCTTCGATGCACAAATGCCGTACAGATTCAACATTGGGGTATATGGAACTGAGGCTACCCTGCGTAACGATGAGCTTTTTGCCCCGAAGTTTTTCCCGGGCCAGAACAACTTTCTGAAGATTCCGTGCGTGCTCCCGGATAGCGGCGACGTCACCCATCATCCTTTCCAGGGCGAAGTATCGCATCTCCTTGATTGCATCATCGATGATAAACGGCCGTTTCCAGACCTGGATGATGCGGCCCAAACCCAGGCTGTGTGTTTTGCAGCGGACCTTTCCGCGCAATCGGGAAGACCTGTGAAAATTAGCGAATTAGAAGATAAATCATGACAAGTGCTAAAACCAAATTTGTGGAGAAATGATTATGGCCTATGAGACTAATCGTCGGGAATTTCTAAAAACCGGTACTGCTGCCGGCCTCGGCACGGTTCTTGGCGGCATATCGCTGGAAGGCCGTGCCGCCCAATCTGAACCGCTCACCAAAAAAGTTGACCTGCCTCCCATTGATAGGGTGCGTATAGGCATGGTTGGCATGGGTGGACGTGGTAATGCCCTGTTGAGCAACTTCTTAAATATGAAGGATGATATTGAAATCCGTGCAGTGTGTGACATCTATCCGAAACGAGCTGAGGCTGCCCAGAAGCGAGTCGTCCGGGCAGACCTTGCCAAACCCGAAACTTACTGCGGCGATGAAGACGTTTGGAAGAAGCTCGTCGACCGTGACGATATAGACGCGGTCATCATCACCACATATTGGGAATGGCACACCCCCATGGCCGTCTACGCCATGAAGGCCGGAAAGTATGCCGGCGTCGAAGTCCCAGCCGCTTACACGCTCGAAGAATGTTGGCAGTTGGTCGACACCTCCGAGCAAACAGGCATCCCCTGCATGATGTTCGAAAACTGGAGCTTCCGAAGTGACAATCTGGCCGTGCTGAACATGATTCGCAGAGGCCTGCTCGGCAAAATCATGCACTGTCACTGTGCCCACTCCCACGACTGCATCGACCACTGGTTCTTCGATAGCGGGACCGGCAAGGATCGCTGGTCAGCCAAATATCTCGTTGAGCACAACCGCGACCAATACCCAACACACCAGTTGGGACCGGTGATTAGCTGGATGGATATTAACTGCGGCGACTACTTTGACTACGTCACCGCTACTGCCACCGATGCGGTCGGCATCAATGAATACTTCGCAACCAAATTTGGCCCTGACCATCCTAACGCCAAACGCAAGTTTGCCCAGGGTGACGTTGTAACCACGGTCGTCCGAACCAAAAAGGGAAAATCCATTGTCATCAACTACGACATGCAATTACCCAGACCGTATGATAATCGCTGGCTTATTCAGGGCACACGCGGCCTCTACAATGAACAGAGAGACGCTGTCTACATCAAGGATAAAAGCCCCAAATACCATCAGTGGGAGCCTTTCCCGCCCTATCATGAAAAGTACCGGCACACCTGGGCCAAAGAACCTACTCTTGGTGGCCATGGTGGCACCGACATGCGCGAGCTTAGATTGTTTGTTCAGGCCGTCAAAAATAGAACACAAACACCTATCGACGTATATGACTCTGTAATCATGTGTGTGCACGGCCCGCTTTCCGAAATATCGATTGCCCAAGGTAGTGCACCGGTCAAGGTCCCTGACTTCACAAGAGGAAAATGGAAAACCAGAAAGCCTCACTTTGCCTTGAACATGACGGCACAAGGATAGCGCTCTGGACACGATACCGATAGAAGAACCAAGATGATTACGATTTCTGGAACGCTGTCAAAAGCGTGGATGGCTGAAGCGCTGGGTGTCGTCTTTGATCGCGATTACTATTTTGATCCGGACAGACGCTACGCCGTTGATTCCCAGTGCAATGAATACGCCGCGAAGCAATTCCCCGGCATGAGGCTTTTCTATTCGGAATCCAATTTGGGACGGATCGATTATTGGAATGGGAACCAGATTCAGATCGGAGGCATTCAGCCAAATATGATTCTGGGGATGTTGCTGGGCGCCGATTTTGTGCCGCAGGGCAGCGGTGACGCTGATATCACGCCTCGCTGCCTCGCGGAAGAGGACCCTGCCGATCTGCCCGCAACTGAGAGTCTCTGTGATCGCGAGTTGATAAAGCTTTTCGACGAGCAGATTCGCCAAGTGCAGAGCGATTCCAAGAAGCAGCTTCGTCCCATCCCGCCGTTTTTCTGGGACGTATCCGGCCGTGCCGCCATACACGGTGCGATGACCTCCGCCCAGAAATTCTTCGGTGAGACAGTCTTCATAGATATGATGACCAAACCTCCGCAGTGCCTGGAAATCATGCACTGGATCGCCGACGCCTTTATTGTCCTTTGTCGGCACTTCTCAGAAATTGCCAATTTACCCATAACCGGCATACATGTCGGCGAATGTTCATCCTGCATGGTCAGTCCGGAGCTGATTGAACGGTTTGTGGTGCCGGTCACGTCAAAGATAGGCCAGGAACTCGGCCCTATCCGTTTGCACTCCTGTGGCCCCAGCACCAATCATCTGGAAGCATTTTCAAAAATTACGAATCTGTCTTCCTTGGACCTCGGCGGCGACACGTCGATCAGCAGGGCGCGAGAGGTATTCGGTAAAGAAATGTTGATAAGCGTCGCGCCTATGCCGCATGATATGTCCGCAGACACTACAGACTCAATACTGCACTGGGCCAAACGTATTCTCGAAGAAAACGATGGCGGAAACCTGGAGTACATATATCACCTTGAACCCAGTTACAATATCAATACTATTTACGCTCTAACCGATTTCGCAAAGTCCCTGCCGGATTTCCGCTTGATGCACTAAGGGCATTGTTGTATGTTTAGCGTGTTCTGGGCAGTGAGCCTCCCGCTGACACTCATTTTGAAAATTTGGGTTGGTAAAGGAGAATACAAGTGAACCGATTTTATGAAAGCCAAAAGCCCGAGTGTAAGATTAGTCGATCCCGTATCTACATTTACTCTTCCACAGTGCTGGCTGCCGTATTGTGCTTTTTCTTGGGCAGTTGCGGAGCGAACACACAAGAAAATTTCAGCGTGCGGGCACAGATACCATTTGTTGAGGCAGTCGATTTCGACCGGGCCATACCAACGCCCGAATCAGTAATAGGTCACGCTGTTGCTGAAAAGGCGGTTCGCTATCCTGCGCTTGTCCGCTATCTACAAGTCCTGGCCGAGACCTCCAAACGGGTAACACTAACCGAATACGGAAAGACACACGAGCGCCGGACGCTTTACTATCTTACCATTACCAGCCCTGCCAACCATAAGCGACTTGACCAGATTAGGGCCGACAATGCGAAACTTTCCGACCCACGCAAGCTTGACGGGTCTGAGCAAGCAGATCGGCTCATCGACACTCTCCCAGCCGTCGCCTGGATGAATTACAGTATCCACGGTGACGAACTTTCAAGCACCGACGCGGCTGTGTATGTTGCATATCATTTAGCTGCAGCCAAGGATGAAGCCAGCCGGAAACTCTTAGACCAGGTTGTAGTCCATATTAACCCTTTAGTAAACCCGGACGGCAGGGAACGGTATTTGAGCCATCTCCAGCAGCTAACTGGTGTCGTTTCCAGCCCAGACTTGCAATCGATGCAGCACCAGGCGCTCTGGTCAAGGGGCCGAGGAAACCATTATCTGTTCGATCTCAACCGCGACTGGCTCGTGCACGTTCAGCCGGAAGTCCGCGATTTGGCGGAGGTTATTCTGTCCTGGAACCCGCATCTACTCGTAGATTCACACGAGCAAGGTGCTTACGATACCTATCTGTTTGATCCACCCCGAGAACCCATAAATATTCACTTTTCCCCGAAGGTAATGGACTGGCGTAAGCATTTTGGAGCCGACCAAGCCAAGGCGTTCAACCGTTACGGATGGAGTTACTATACCCGTGACTGGTACTCTGAGTGGAGCCCCATCTACACGAATGCCTGGGCCAGTATGCAGGGAGCTATCGGGCTGCTCTACGAACAGGCCAGGGTCGATGCAGCATCCGTAAAGCACCCGACCGGCCAGGAAATCAGCTATCGCGAAACCGTGCACCACCACATCGTAAGCTCTCTGGCCAACCTTCAGACGCTACGCTCTAACCGCAGCGATATCCTGAAAGATTTTTACGATGATCGTCAATGGGCAGTCAATGACAAAGACCCTCACGGCGGTACGTTCCTGCTGCCGCCGTGCCGGGACATTTCCAGGTGGAAACGTATGGTCGAACTGATCAGACGTCAGGGCATCGAAACAGAATTTGCACAGGAACCTTTTGAGGCTGAAGATGTGGCCGATATGTGGGCAAATAAGCTCCAACGCAGAGAGTTTCCGAAAGGTACTGTCGTGGTTCGCTCGGGACAGCCCCACCGTCGTATGCTTCGGACGCTGTGCGAATTTGACCCACATCTGACTAACAGCTTTCTGCTGAAGGAACGCAAGGAACTCGAAAATCGCCGGGGAACCTTGCTTTATGATGTCACATCATGGAACCTGCCGATGGCGTTTGGCCTCGAGGCGTACTGGGCCGAGACCATGCCGGAGATTGAGCTCTCCTCACAGCCCTTGGAGCCAGCCAGCGATTTGTCCGAGCTGAACGAGAAAAGCAGTTACGGCTACCTGATTGATTTCAGAGATTCCGCTGCATATTCGGTGCTCGTTCACCTTTTTGAAAACGAATGTCACCCTCGAATCGCAACCAAGCCCTTTCAAATTGAAGGCCAGAAGTACGAGCCTGGAACGGTCCTGCTTCGTGGTCACGAAAATCCAAGCGAACTTTTTGATATCCTTCGCAGGATAACCACTGATTTTGCCATTGATGTTCATGGACTGGATAGTGCCCTGGTGCAAGATGGTCCTGATCTTGGCAGCCGAAAGTTCAGACTATTGGCAGCACCACGGGTGGCGATAGCTTCACAATGGCCTGTCCGGTCCACTTCCTTTGGCTCGGCTTGGTATCTGCTTGACTATCACCTTCGACTCCGGAGCTCACCAATTAACATCCAGAGCATCAGCCGTATTGACCTGCGAAAATACAACGTGCTTGTACTTCCAAGTAGCAGTGGCCTCGATCGGGTGCTCGACGAAAAAGCTGTGGAAAAGATGAAGAGATGGGTTGAAGGCGGCGGAACTCTCATTGCGATTGGCAGTTCGGCAGCTTTTGCGGCTGGTAAAGACCGAGGGCTTTCGTCGGTACGGTTAAAACGTGATGTGCTCGATAAACTTGACGAATACAAAGAGGCTGTCGACCGGGAAGGAAACGCACGCGATGTAAAGATTGACCCAAACCAGATATGGGGAGTCGAGACGCCAAAGGACGAGGCGGAAAAGCCGGAATCAGAAAAAACTGAAACCAAAAAGCCCGAAGAGTCAAAAAGTAAGGACGATATCGAAAAGCTGAAACGCACAGACGAATGGCGTCGCATTTTCAGTCCCACGGGCATGTTCCTTACAGGCGTAATTAACACGGAACACTGGCTCGCGTTCGGCTTGCAGGCCAAGCTGCCCGTGATGTTTTCAGGCAGTCGTGCATATATGTCGAAGCATCCCGTGGCGACCGTAGTCCGCCTTGCTGATAAGGATGAGTTGCGTTTGAGCGGCCTACTCTGGCCCGAAGCTAAAGAGCGCCTCGCAGACACCGCCTATGCCACTGTTGAGTCAATGGGTCGTGGCCAATTGATTCTCTTTGCGACCGACCCAACCTATCGAATGTGGCTGCCCGGTATGCAACGGCTCTTCTTCAACGCCATACTCTTGGGCCCGGGCATGGGCGCCTCCCAGCCGCTGCCATGGTGAGAGTTGAACTCTCATTCGTTCGCTTTGCTCAGGATACCCTTTGAACGCGGCGAAGGATCTACGCCGCAAACGGGGAATTGAGCACACAATCCCATTAGCATTGCCGGTTATCTGGGAAATTGCGTGCTGCGCCCCAAAAAAATCCAGAATTGACAGAATTTTGTTTGACTGTAGCGAGGCTAATGGCTAAACTGACAATAGGCAAGGGTGAGTCGCGATATTTATGCAGGGCCGTTGAAATGCGGGTGGTATTGCGCAGAGTTGATAAGCGGACTGGAGTAGAGGAGGACAGTTATGGTGGGAAAAAGGTCACATCTAATTGTTCTTGTCTTATTGTTAGGTTTGGGGTCAGCGGCTGAGGCAGGGTTTCAAATAGGCACGCGTTATCTCGATGACAGGCCGTTTGATCCGGATACAGACCTTCTGGACATCAATGAAAGCTTGTATCTAAGTATCTGGACAGATGAGACGGTCTGGGGGATTATGGAGCGATATGACTGGGCGTTGCTATGTGATTCAATGCTGGCAGAGATTAGCGACGGAGAGGCGGGGCCCGATGCGAAGTGGGGGGTTGTTTTCTACGGTAGCGCCCCCATCTGGTTGCCATCGGTTCCTGAGCAAGAGAATGGACAAAGCGGAGCAATTGGAGGCGATGAGTTAGATCCTGGTCTTTATCTGGACAAGTTCGTATACACGCCGAAAGCTGTTGGTGACGCAACGGTTCGTTTCCTGGAGCTACATCCGGGTCTCGGTGAAATAGTGAGTGTTCCGCATTCGATTGTTATCCGGCAAGTACCAGAGCCGATGACCGTTGTTCTGCTCGGTTTAGGTGGATTTTTTGTGCGTTTGGCGAAATAAAAGAAGACTGAGAATAGATTTAAGGAGGTATGAAATGTGTAGGCAGGTAATGATACTTTTGGTGATTGTGGTGATTTTAGGACCGGTAGCTGAGGCAGGCTTTCAGATAGGCGCGCGTTATCTGGATGACAGGCCGTTTGATCCGGATACAGACGTTCTGGACATCAGTGAAAGCTTGTATCTAAGTATCTGGACAGATGAGTGGGTGTATGGGAGTATGGAGCAATATATGTGGGCACTTGTATGTGATCGCTCGTTGGCCAGCATTACCGGTGGAGAGGCCGGGCCTGATGCCTTATGGGGGGTTGTTTTTTACGGTTCGGCGAGTGACTTATGGTCTGTTCCTGAGCATGAGGATGGCCAA
>DAOWID010000259.1 GCA_030641115.1 Planctomycetota bacterium
AAAGGGGAACATTTGCGTTATGAGTCCGACGCTTTCGATCACCTGATTGTCTCAGGAGGCTTTATGCCACAACCTATTGAAACGGACTCTACATTATGACCATCTTGCGCGCAATATTATTCGTAAGGGCCTAAATACTTTCTGACTTCTATTTTAGCGACTTCGCGAGGATTATACAGGACGAACACTGTAAAAGACAACCGAGAACAGCAAAGAAGTCATGAAGAGGCCTACAATCGCTGTTGTGGCCCGGCGGACAATCTCCAAGCGCCGGGGTGCACGTCATCTTTGTAGGTAAAAATTGGCTAATTCAGGCTGCATTCTATAGTGCTGACTATTCTAAGATGTGGATTCCCGCCTGCGCGGGAATGACAGTGTGGCAATCTGGGAAATCGCGGTTGAGTACGTTAAAAATCTACCTACAAGCGTGACGTGCACCCGGCGCGCTGTGATCCGTGAAACTTGCTGGAATTGTGCCGATGATTCGAGTATTATATCTATTCGCATTTCAGCAAAACTCTTGTAAGAAAAGAGGTGACGAATGGTCAAAACAATAAAAGCGTTAGGCTTTGTACTACTGCTGACCTCGCTGAGCGTGCCGTGTGAAGGTAAGGATTATCCGTACCGCTGGGTCTACGTCTCAAGGTCGCTGCGGGCAGATAGCGATGTGGGTGATATAGATAGTATAGTCAAGACCGCATCCGAGCATGGTATAAATGGCATGGTTCTTGCCGCTGGGCTCGATAGGCTGAACCTGCAGCGAGCGGACTACTTCAGGAGATTGGAGCAGGTAAAGCAAATCTGCAGGAAGTACAACATCGAGATAATCCCTGCAATTTTCAATGTCGGATACGCAAGCTCTATACTTGCCCATGATAAGAATCTGGCAGCCGGAACTATTGTGAAGGATGCTCTTTTTGTCGTTCAAGACGGCAAGGCCCATCTGGTCCCGGATGGTCCCAGCCAGATCATGAACGGAGGATTTGAGAAATACGCCGGCAATCGCTTCACAGAGTATAGGTTTCACGACAAACCCGGCGAAGTCTCGTTCGTGGATAAGGAAGTCGCTAAAAGTGGGCGAGCATCACTTAGATTCGAGAACTTTGGGCGATACGCGCACGGGCACGCAAGGGTCATGCAGGAGGTAAAGGTCCAGCCGCATCGCTGTTACCGATTAAGCTGCTCGGTCAGGACGCAACAGCTTGAGCCCAGCGGCTCATTTCGGATGCTGGTCTTGAGTCTTGAGGGGCGCAACCTCGCCCCGTGGGAGCCAAGAGTCGCATCCACTACTGACTGGCAGAAGGTTGCTATGGGCTTCAATAGTCTGAACAACAATAAAGTCAGAGTATACGCCGGCGTCTGGGGCGGGAAATCAGGGCGGTTCTGGGTCGATGATCTGAAAATCCAAGAGGTTGGGCTGTTAAATCTTCTGCGACGACCAGGGACACCTGTAACGGTCAGAAGTGAAAAGACGGGAAGACTTTACACCGAAGGCAAGGATTTCGCCACGATAAGGGACCGGAGACTGAACTTCAGATTCGACCATGAGCCACCGATGATTGAGATACCACCAGCAAGCAGGATAAGGAACGGTGAGCGTCTCAGAGTCAGCTATTACCACGGGATGGCAGTAAACAGAGGGCAGGTTACCGCCTGCATGTCGGAGCCGAGAGTCTATGAAATCTGGCGCAGACAGGCCAGGCTCATCCACGAACGCCTTGCACCAAGCAAGTATTTTTTGTCTGTGGATGAGATAAGGGCAGGTGGAGCGTGCGAGGCCTGCAAAAGGCGCAAAATGACGATGGCTCAAATACTCGGCGATTGTATAACCAGACAGGTCAAGACAATCCGCAGTGTTAATCGGGATGCTGAGGTCTTCATCTGGTCCGACATGCTTGACGCGAACCACAACGCACACGATAATTACTATCTCGTCGATGGTGACTTCACCGGTTCCTGGAAGTACGTGCCCAAGGACTTAGTCATTGTTTGCTGGTATTACAAGAAACGCGACACCAGTCTCAAGTTCTTCTCTTCTTTGGGCTTTAGGACCCTTGCGGGGGCGTATTATGACGGCGAGACCCTTGACAACCCCAAGGGATGGCTTGAGGCTCTGGAGCGCACACCGAAGGCGTGTGGGATTATGTATACAACTTGGAGGAACAAATATCGGCTCCTTGCGCCATTTGGGGACCTTGTGAGTGGCCGAGCCAGTCAAAAACAAAACTGACGATGTGCGGATTCGAGGAATGCTCGAACAGCCGGTGTGCAGTTTAAGGAGCGTATCGACATGAACAGAAGCAACGTACAATCCAAGAATAACCGTTCGCCATCGAAGGTCGCTGGGCAGGGTGACGGCCACAAGTCGGTAGAATATTCGCGCCGTGACTTTTTGAAGAAAAGTGGCGGTGCTCTTGCCGGGACAGCCTTGGTCTCACAGTACGCGATTGCCGTCAATACTGCTGGCAAGAAGGTCCGCATAGGGGTCGTGGGAGGAGGATTTGGCTGTGCCTTTCAGTGGCACGAGCACCCGGACTGTATTGTCGAGGCCGTTAGTGACCTGCGTGCGGACCGGCGTAAGACGTTAATGAGGGTGTATAAGTGCCAAAAGGCTTACAATTCACTTGAGGAGCTGGTGCTGGACAAAAACATCGATGCAGTCGCCATTTTCACCGATGGCCCGCTTCACGTGCAGCATACTATCGAGGCGATGAAGAACGGCAAGCACGTGATCTCAGCGGTTCCTGCTGCCTGGGGAACGGTCGAGCAGGCCGACCTGCTGCTGGATACGGTCAAGAAATACGGCTTGACTTACATGATGGCTGAAACCGGCCACTACCAGCAATCCACGATTTCGGCCCGCAAGTTCTACGAGCAAGGCAAGTTCGGCGCTCTATATTACTGCGAAGCTGAGTACCAGCATCCCGGCTTGGAGGTGCTGTACTTTCAAGCCGGCAAGCGGACGTGGCGGCATGGTGTGGCGCCGATGCACTATCCTACGCACTGCACGAGCCAATTGATTGGTGTCACCGGCGAACGGTTGACGGAAGTGGTGTGTCACGGCTGGGGTGATGACGACCCTATCCTCAAGGACAACGTGTACGGTAATCCTTTCTGGAATGAGTCGGCTATGTTCAGGACGAATCGGGGCAATGCGTTCCGCGTCAATATCTGGTGGAAGGGCGCTCACCGGGGCTGCGAGCGTGCACAATGGATCGGTGATAAGATGAGCTTTTATGCAGCTCATCCGAACGGTATTGGCCCGGTCATCATTCGCTCCGGCAGACAGACCGAGAAGGACGATGCCGGATTTGTTCGAGAGGCGCCGAACTTTGAGCGTTACAAGCAGCCGGAATGGTGGCGAACCGGCCACGGCGGGCTGCCGGAGCCCTTACGGCATAATAGCGGGCACGAGGGTTCGCATACGTTTCTCACGCATGAATTCGTTGATGCGTTAGTGCACAGCCGCAAGCCGGCGATTGACGTTTATGAATCCCTGGCGTACACAGTGCCGGGTATTATCGCACATGAGTCTGCGCTGCGAAAAGGCGAGCTGATGGAGATTCCTCAATATGGGCAGAATATCTAAAACAAATGCGTGCGGATTGGTCGTAACTTGGATAATAGCGATTTTGGCGGGGAATATAACAAGCCTGTGTAGAGCAGAGGAGCCAAGACCGAAGCTGCCGGCGCATATACAGGTCGTATTGAACACAACCAAACCTTTGAGCTTTGACAGGGGTGGCCGCTTGCCGCTCTATTTGTGGCAGGCTATGGATCCAGGGCCCCTTGGCGACGAGGCCGCGGAGGCACTTGTCAAAAAGCTCAACGAGCGAGGCGTTGGCCTTATTAGTTCCTGGAACCCGCCAAATCGCGAAGATAGTCTGGCTCAGTCACTAACGATTGCCAAGGCACAGAAGAAGCTGGGTTTGCGGGTGAACATTCACGCTACCGGTTGTCTTTATGCGTTCTTCAATGGTGACGAACGAACAGCTCACATAGACGATGAGGGCAAGCTGTTTTGGGACGACTCATTCGGCAAAGGCAAGATGGGGTGTCCCTTTGCGCTTGATTTTCGTCGCCTTCACATCCGGGAGCAGGTGGAATACTTCGTGAAGGCATTTAAGAAGGCGGGTTTGGAGGTTGATTTTGTTTTTGCGGATTGGGAAATCGATGGGCCGATTGAGTTTAACAAGGCCCATGCTGCATCGAAAAGGTGCCGGCGTTGTCGTGAAAGCATCGAGAACATTGATGATTTTGAAGAGTTTCAA
Source organism: Planctomycetota bacterium (assembly GCA_030641115.1). Classification (GTDB taxonomy): domain Bacteria; phylum Planctomycetota; class Phycisphaerae; order Sedimentisphaerales; family Anaerobacaceae; genus DAOWID01. Next base: position 4,272 of record DAOWID010000259.1, read on the forward strand.
AGAGCGCTCCGCAAAATCAGATGCCAGTTGCAGCGGGAGGTTTACGCGGAACCAATCAAATCGAATTTTCCCAAGGCACTTGTAGGCAACTATGGAGTCTATCCTCATAACGGGTATCGCTATTGGTATGATTATTACGAGTACTACGTCGATGGGCAGCCATTCCAGGCAGATCAGCGGGCGAAGTATAGAAAGTGGTATCATGAATTTGGCGAGACTGGCTATACATTTGCTATGCCGGTGGTATATACGTGGGCGAGGATTTTTGATTGGTATGACTACGCTGATACCGATTACAGATGGTTCTACAATATGCTGCTTGTAGCAAGTAATGCGGGACAGAATACGCCAGCGGAGGTGCCGATTATCAGCTTTGTGCATTGGCACACGATTGAGTCCGGGCGCTCTGCCGGCAAGGCGAAGCAGTTCAGCGAGGCTAAGTACCAGGAATTGTTGTGGCATACGTTGTTGAGGGGGACGGACACGTTCTTTCTTTGGTGTGGGCGGCAGCAAGCGGCAAAAGAAATTGAGCTGGTTCACCAGGTATACGCGGAGGCCCAGGAGTACGGCGAATTTCTTTCCAAGGGAACGCCGATCAATTTTAGCGTTCCCAGGCAGCCGGGAACTGTAATTTCCGGACTGAGATTGGCAGATCGTGTGCTAATACGTCGAACCGATTTTGTAGAATCGACGGGGTCAATAGGAATTGGAATAGGTAATAAGAGAATAAGGGTCGAGCCTGCTCCCGGGCGGTGTCAGATTATTTCGCTAAAGTGATTGTTGTCACGGTGCATCAGAGGCGGTATGCTTTGACTAAGAACGTCTAACATAATGAGACAATGTCATTCCTTCGCTGCGCTCAAGGACAGGTCTGAGTCCGCCAGCGGCGGAAAGTGAAGCGAAGAATCTGGGTAAAGTACTGAGTTTTTCATCCGTAACCCAGATCCTTCGCTCGCCCCTGAGGGGCAAGTTCAGGATGACAATAAAAATATACCTTCATTTTGTTACAGGCTCTAAATCTGAAGAACTTGTTTTTTGGGCCGGAGCTTCTATTAACATATTAGTGGAGATGTGAGCTATGAAAAGTAGAACTTTATTTATTGCGGCTATATTTGTCCTCGTTCTTGGTTCGCCTTCGGATTCTGTGGCTGAGAAAAATATGGAATTAACCGCGCTCAATAGTATGGAGCGGATAGGTCAGAGCCAAAAGCCATACGGAGCGAGCAAGGTAGAGATTAAAGCGGCGAAAAACGAGGTAGAGTCCTTTCAGGTAGTGGTGACTGCGCCGGCGGAGAATATCAAGGTAGTAAAGGCGGAGATTTCTGACCTTGTTGCAAAGGACGGCTCAAAGATCGGAAAAGATAACATCAGGCTTTACAGGGAAGAATATGTGCGGGTCAGAAGGCCGAGCCCGAGGGCGGAGCTGCCGCCGGGACTGTATGCGGACCCTCTTGTTCCATTTATGAACCCTTTGACCGGTAAGCCCATCGAACGGCTGACTGAGTCGCGGAAGAGATGGGGCGAGCCGATGATTAGAAGCGGATATGATATGTATGCGATTCCCTTCGAGGTGTTCAGGGGACAAAACCAGCCTATCTGGGTCGATGTTCATGTCCCTAAGAATGTCCCGGCTGGAGTCTATAGAGGCAAATTCCGCGTTTCGGCCCGCGGCGGAATTTCGGATGAGATTCCCGTGACCGTGACGGTATGGGACTTTAGTTTGCCGGATGGTCCGACACATAGAAATCATTTCGGTAGCTTTGGCAATATCAGTCGCTTCTTCGATGTCAAGCGCGGCTCGACAAGATTCAATGAGATTGAAATGCGCTACTGCCAAGCAATGGCCTGGCATCGGATTAACCCGCCTATCCCCCATCGACTGTTGCCGGAAGTAAACGAGGATGGGTCTTTGAAGATTGTGCCTGAGAGACATAAGGCACTAAGCGAGTTTATGACCAAGTTTCATGTGACCGATTTCGAGATTCCCAGATCGCGTTTTGCCAGACTCCCAAGCTCGACGTTGAAGTCCGACTACAAACATATATCCGAAGCCAACAGGAAAAAAGCCCAACGGTACTATCGGGATTTTTATAGGTATCTAAAGGAAAATGGCTGGGAAAAGGGGGCCTACGTATATATGTTGGACGAGCCGAACCTTCGTGAAAACTATGAGCAAGTTCTGGTTCTTGGTCAGCTCGTTCACGATGCAGTTCCGGAGCTGAAATGCCTTGTAGTCGAGCAGACATACCGGCAGGATCCTTCCTGGCCTGATATTGATCCAGCGGTGGATATATGGTGTCCCTTGTGGTCTTTTATTGACAGGAAAACCATCGGCGAAAAGGTCGCCCATGGAGATGAAGTCTGGTCCTACACGGCCCTGGTTCAGCGATCACCTCGATATCATCCGGCATACGAGCGCGTTAAAAATCTCGACCCGCCGTACTGGCACATTGACCGCCCGTTAGCCGTCTATCGTGTGCCAACATGGATTAACTATCAATATAATATTACGGGCCTGTTATACTGGAGTACGGTTACCGTGGTGCTCGAACCATGGTTGAATCCGGCATTTGCGCATCCCGGGCACTATAATGGCGGTGGCTATTTGTTCTATCCGGGTGTACCCTGCGGCATTGATGGGCCAGTATCCTGTATGCGTGTAAAGAATCTTAGGGACGGTATGGAGGACTATGAGTATTTTGCAATTCTTGAAAAGCTGGCAGGTAAAGAGGCTGTAAGGAAAATTGTTGATACTGTTGCACCGGACTGGTGGAGTTTCTCTAAAGATCCTAATAAATTCCTCACGGCCCGCGAGAAACTTGCAGTGCAGATTCTGAGACTGAAAAAAGGAAGGTAAGTCGTAAGCGTATGAAGTTTCTGATCACATTTATTAAGGAGAACTACAATGTATCGGCGAAGCACACACACTCTATTTAAGAAACACGCGATGTTAAAGTGGATACTGCTTTTGTGCCTGGTCGTCAGCGTTCTTTTGGCATGCGCGCGGACAAGTGCCGGCAAGGCCAGCGCGAAGGGTCCTCTACGTGTTCACAAGGACAACCCTCGTTACTTTACCGATGGGACCGGTCGTGCTGTCTATCTGACCGGATCGCACACGTGGGCGAATCTGGTGGACATCGGCCCGAGCGATCCGCCGCCGAAATTCGACTTTCCTGCTTGCCTGGATTGGATGCAGCGGCTTAACCATAACTTTATCCGGATGTGGACGTGGGAGCTGGTGAGCTGGAACACCAAGGCCAACAGGGAAAATCAGCTTCACACGGCGGCGCCGCAGCCCTGGGCGCGGACGGGGCCGGGCAAGGCTCTCGATGGGAAGCCGAAGTTTGACCTTAAGAAATTTAATTCAGCTTACTTTGCGCGGCTGCGTGCGCGGGTGTCACTCGCTCGCGACCGTGGGATTTATGTCTCGATAATGTTGTTTGAAGGCTGGGGCATGCAGTTCTCCGCCGGCGCATGGCAAGGGCATCCCTTTCATCCCAAGAACAACATAAACGGTGTTGACGGAGATCAAAACAAAGACGGAAAGGGGCTCGAAATCCACACACTTTCAAACAAAGCTGTCACAACCTTGCAGGAGGCTTATGTTCGCAAGGTAATCGATACGGTGAACGATCTGGACAACGTGCTGTACGAGATTACCAATGAGAATCATCCGCCATCGACAAAGTGGCAGTATCATATAATCCGCTACATCAAGAAATACGAGAAGAACAAGCCGAGACAACATCCTGTCGGTATGACCTTCCAGTACCGCGGTGGAAAGAACGAGATATTGTTCAAGAGTCCAGCCGATTGGATCTCACCAAACGGAGAGGGCGGCTATCGGGATAACCCACCGGCGGCGGACGGCCGGAAAGTCGTACTGAACGATACCGATCACCTTTGGGGAATTGGAGGAAATCAAGCGTGGGTGTGGAAGAGCTTTACCAGGGGACACAATCCTCTCTTTATGGACCCATACGATGGCGTTGTTCTTGGGAAAAAGTCTGACCCGAGGTGGGGCCCGATTCGCCGGAGCCTTGGTTACACGCGACGGTACGCCGAAAAAATGAATTTGGCTGCGACACGGCCACGCAACGATTTGGCCTCTACGAAATACTGCCTCGCAAATCCGGGAAAGGAGTATTTGGTGTACAATCCTTCTTCTGATGATGTCGCTATCACAGTGAATCTAAAGGCAACTAAATATAAGTACGAATGGCTTAATCCCGATAATGGAAAAACGGAATCTACAGGTACAATAAAGGCCAAGGGCGGCAAGCAAACGTTTAATGCTCCGTTCAAAGGCGATGCTGTGCTTTATCTGGCTCGTCAGAACTGATCAGAGAATAGGAGCGGCCCAATGATGTTCAAATGCTGCGCACAAAGCGCAATTGTCGTATTGTGTGGACTTTTGATTTGCGATGCCGCTGCGGCGCGAATGGCTTTTCCTGGGAAGGACTGGGAAGAGGTCACGCCTGAATCCCAGGGCGTTGACTCAGCTAAGCTGAATGTCGCTGTATCGTACCTCAAGAATAACTCTGGCCCTGACGGCACAAAAGAATTCGTTGTCATCCGCAACGGGTACATGATATGGAAAGGCCCAAAGATCGACAAAGTGCACGGTGTCTGGTCACTGACCAAATCATTTACCAGCACGGCGCTTGGGCTACTCATCGACGACGGCAAGGCCACACTACAGACGCTTGCGAAGGATCATGTGCCGAGTATGGCTGCGACGTATCCTGCTGTGACGCTCCGGCATTTCACGACCATGACATCGGGATATTATGCCGTTGGTGATGAGCCTCGTGGCGGCTATAGGCATGGTCCAAGCCTCACGCCGTTTACGCCCGGCCCAAAGCCGCTGTTTGCACCCGGTTCAAGATACGCCTATTGGGACTCAGCCATGAACCAGTTCGGTAATGTTCTGACCCGAATCGCCGGTGAGCCAATGGAGGAATTGTTTAAGCGAAGAATCGCCGGCCGAATCGCGATGAACCGAGATAAGTGGGATTGGGGAGATTTTGGAAAAGTTGACGGTATCGTGGTCAATGGCGGTTCTGGAAACCACGGCAAACATATTCGCATCTGTGCTCGTGAGCTGGCTCGCTTTGGGCATCTCGTGCTAAACAGAGGTAACTGGAAGGGCAAACGGCTAATAAGTGAATCCTGGGTCGATGCGGCGACAAGGGCACAGGTGCCGGCGTCCATGCCTTTGGGACATCCAAGCAGTGCCGATGGCCGCGGCGTGTACGGCTATAACTGGTGGAGCAACGGCGTTAAGGCTGACGGCAAGCGAAAATGGCCGGGCGCTCCGGCCGGTGCGTATTCAGCCAGCGGGTATAACAACAATGACATGTTTGTCATTCCGGAATGGGACATGGTCATCGTCCGCTTAGGTCTTGACGAAAACAAGTTCAAAATAACCGACACCATATACGGCAGCTTCTTACGGAAAGTTGGCGAGGCGATCGTGGACGGCACCAGCGAACACAAATCAAAGAAGTAGCAGGCCATGGATAATGAATACAGGGTGAAACCATACGAAGAGAATCCCTGCTATTGGCAATACAAGGGCGAAACTGTGCTGCTGGTCGGCGCCAATGATGGCTGGAATCGCTGAATAGGCTCTCAAGGGTACCGTTTGACAATCGTTGGTCTTGAGATTAGAATTTAAGCAGAGTTAAGACTTAGAACTTCTAACAAAATGAGATTGCTTCGCTTCGCTCGCAATGACATCCCATCATAGTCATTGCGAGGAGTCCTTCGACTACGCTCAGGATAAACTCCGCGACGAAGCAATCTCCTTGACGGCAGAGTATTGGCGTTTCATCTTATTAGAGCCTCTTAGCCTTGGCTTTGGAAGCGTTCAATCTGGAATGTTCGGCATGGTTCAAATAGCTCAGATTCTGGGTAACATTGATTTGTGGCTCCATAGTGGGTGGCAGCCTCAAATCCGAAGGATTTGGGGATGGTTAAGCCGCTTTTGGAGCTTTGCCATCCCCAAGCTGCGCTTGAGGCTGCCACCCAGGATTGAACCATGCCGAATTTTCGAAAGGGACAGAAATGACTAAAACAAAGGCGGGCTTGTTGAGTGTTGTGGTTTGTATCTTGTTGTGTCAGCCGTTTGTCTTTGCGGCCAGGCAAGGGAGGCGATCTATTCTTGATAGGATCGGCGTGACAAGCGGGATATGTGTCGTGCTGGGTGACCAAAAATGCAGGCTTGCTCTTAGGCTGGCACGGCAAAGTGAGCTGCTGGTATATGTCCAGTTAGCGCAGGCGGAGGACGTAGAAGCAGCGTCTAAGATAGTCGATGAGGCGGGGTTCTACGGGACACGTATCTTTATTGGAAAGGGTGCGTTGACGAAGCTGCACTTAGCGGACAACGTGGCTGATGCCCTTGTCGCGGCGCGTGATGCGGCTGGTGAGATTACCGAGGCTGAGGCGCTTCGAGTCCTGCGTCCACAGGCAAAGGCCTTATTGGGACGTAAGGTTCTGGTCAAGCCGGTTCCTGACGGCGTAGACGACTGGAGCCATCCGTATCATGGGCCGGATAATAACCCACAATCGGAAGACCGCGTAATAGTTGCGCCATACTTGACGCAGTTTCTGGCTGAGCCGCGATACGCGCCGATGCCGCAGGTGGCGGTAGCTTCGGCCGGGCGTGCGTTCAAGGCGTTCGGACACCTCGCCTTTAAGAGACGGGAAGAGCCCTTCCTTAATAAGCTCGTGGCGTTCAACGGCTACAACGGCACGATACTCTGGCAGCGGGACCTGACCGAGGGCGTCATGATCCACCGCAATACTATGATAGCAATGCCGACGAGACTGTACGTCGGCGATGACAAATCGTGTAAGATTATCGATACGGCAACCGGTAAGCTCAAAGACGAAATAGTCCCACCTGTGGACCTTGCCGGAGGGACATTCTGGAAATGGATGGCTCTGGAGGACGGTGTACTCTATGCGCTTATGGGTGAGCAAGAACAGCGAGACCCGACCAAGAGGTGGCACAGACAGGCACACGGCTGGCCCTGGAATCCTATATCGAAGGGCTTCAATCAGCCGGACCATCCGTGGGGATATGGTCGCAATGTGCTCGCCATCGACCCAAAAACGAAAAAGGTCCTATGGCACCATCACGAGGATGAACCGATTGACGGCCGGGCTATCTGCATGAAAAACGGGCGAATCTACGCCTTTCGATTTGGAGCGTTTCTTGCCTGTCTGGATGCCAAGACAGGTAACATAATGTGGCGGAAGACCCCTGGCAATGCCCCGAAATTGTTCAAGTCACTCGGGACATATCTGAATCGGCAGGATTGGCGTACAAACTGGCGAACTACCTGTTATCTGAAGTGCAGCGACCAGGCTATCTATTTTGCCGGCCCACAGGTCGGAAAGCTTCTTGCCGTGTCGGCCGAGGATGGCAATATCCTTTGGGAGAATGCCTACAGCAACTTCCAGTTAGTATTGCGAGATGACGTGCTATACGGCCTTAGCGGGCAAATTGACAAACACCCAAGCAAGAAGTTCGCTGCGCTTACCGGCGAGGTGCTGGCGGAAATAGACCAAGCTCGTCGGGCCTGTACTCGGCCGACCGGCTCGGCTGACGCCATCTTTTTCCGTGCCGGTGGTGGCTCGGTGCGTGTAGACTTGGCTAGCAATCGCCCGCAGTGGATTTCACCGATGCGGCCACCCTGTCACGATGGCGTGACCATCGCCAGCGGGCTATTGTATTTCTGGCCATCCGTTTGTGACTGTCAATTGACGCTTTATGGTATCACCTGTCTGGGACCGGCAGGGGACTTTGATTTCAGTCCACGCGCAACTGAAGCGGAACGTCTGGAAAAGGGCGATGGTGATTTAACCCAGGTTGCGAGTCTCTCCGAATCGCCGGCTGACTGGCCGACATTCCGTGCAGATAATGTCGGTAGCGCGGCGACAGAAGCCGCAGTCCCTGATAAAGGCGTGTTGCTCTGGCAGTTTACGCCGGAGATTAGTGTTCCTGACGCAGCTCCTGTTCCCACAGCTCCGGTTACCGTCGGTGGGCTGGTATTCGTCAGCGGCCCCGATGGTATCGTGCGAGCGATTGATGCGGCGACCGGAAGGCTGCGGTGGAAGGCCTATACCGGCGGAGCCGTTCGCTTTCCGCCGACGATATGGAAAGGCAGAGCTTTGGTAGGCTCCGGCGACGGATGGGTCTATGCGTTCGAGGCGCAGACGGGGCGGCTGCTCTGGCGGTTCCGTGCGGCCCCGATTGAACGTGTGATACCTGTGTATGGTTTGCTACACTCCACCTGGCCCGCCGCAAGTGGAGTACTCGTCGAAGATGGAATTGCCTACGTCGCCGCAGGCATAGTCAACTATGACGGCACATACGTTTATGCACTCGACGCGGCAACCGGAAAGATCAAATGGCAGAACAATACGTCGGGCCATCTCGACCGAGAAGCTCGCACGGGAGTGAGCGTGCAAGGCCATCAGTTGCTTCACGATGGCAAGCTCTACCTGGCCAGCGGCACTTCCGTTTCGCCGGCTGTGTATACCGTTGCGAACGGCAAATGTCTCAACGACCCTGCACCACTGGCAAGATGTGAATCGCACAGTCCGCGTGGTTGGGAGCTTTCCCTGCTCGCTGATCAGGTCGTTGCTTGCGGCAAACCTTTCTACGCACATCCGAAATATGATGTCTTCGACAACACGGTCTTTAATAAGGTCTTTCTCGTACCAAGCGGAGATAGGGACATCGTCTGGGTATGCAACCAGAATAACAGGAGAGTCATGTGCTTCGATCATATCGACCGAAAGTTGCTAAGAAAGAGCATGGCAAATCCTGGTAATCGATTCAACGTCGATTGGACAAAGCTCGGTATTAAAGAT
>DAOWID010000034.1 GCA_030641115.1 Planctomycetota bacterium
CGATGGCAGACGAATACATATCACATTCAGACCATGAAATGGTTCTGCTTGTCCACGATTTAGCCGACTTAGCCCCGCCACAGTGGCAAAAATCTTGGTCTAATTATGACGGTTAAACCCCTCGCGAAAATCGGTGTTTAAAGAGATCTTGAAATATTTCATCTTTAATCACGCACCGTTTGATTTCCACGAACCTTACTTTAGACGTTAAATTCATTCTTTTATTTCCACTGAATTCTATAGGCATCCTTAACCGCGTCAAGATTACATTGTTTTTGCCTTGCAAAAATCTGGGAAATCTGTGGTTAAAAAATCCGTGCAATCGATGAAATCCGTGGTTATAATAACGCAACTATGGAACTGCCAAAACTTGAAAAACCCGATAAATATGTCGGCCTGTATATCTTCGACTTCGGTGACCACGTCGCCGTGGGCTTTACTGCTGAAGAGGTGGCTGAGCTTCTGGAAAGCGAAAAATACAAGGACGGCAAGGTCTACAAGATACACAGGGCCTATCCCGACGGCAGACTCGAACTGAAAGGCGTGCTGGCTGAGACCTTCCAGTTGGAGGCTGGGATGTTCTTCTATTCGGCGGACCTCAAAACCGCTACAGGGGACTTCAAGCAGCTCGTCAATTGGGCTGTCAGATCTGCCCCGCCCTGCCGAGCCAAAGTCCACCTGGCCAAGTACAATGATACTAAGTTTGTAGTGGCCCTTGTTTATCCAGCCGAGTGCGACGACGAAGTAAGTTCGTGGCTTCTGGAAGGCGACTATAAGACCACCGGTGCCGCAGAAGGCGGTGCTGGCGCCGTACAGCGATACTATGATGACAAGCCGGAGATCTTAGACAGACACCAATTGTTCGGCAAATCGGAGTTCGTAAGCAGGACCGGCGAAGAGTTGTTGGCCTCATTGAAGCTGGCCATCCAAAGATAATGTGTAAGTCTATGGACTAGCGACCTTGGCGACTCATAGACGACAACTCACAAGTATGCGCGTTCATTCTAAAATAGGCTCATTTCTCGGCTGGCTCGCCAGCCTATTTCTGTCGCTATTTGGCAAATCCCCAGCCAAGCCAACGGTCGAGGATTTCAAACGCGCCGAGTTCAAGACCAGCACTCAGCGTTTGGGAATCCGATTCAGCGAAAGGATCCGCAAAGTCTTCCGATTCAAGTGGCTGAGGAAACTGTAGCTTCACAATAGCTTACCGCCGGTCGCCTCTTGTACAGATCAGAACAAAAATATGCCCTTCTTCGAACAGCGAACGTCAAGTCCTTTTCATGCAGCAAGTTATAGCAAGAAAAACAAAAATTGACCGACCGGTTTGAGCTACCTATGCCGACCGCAAGCCGAGGTGAAATATTTTGGGTGCGAAAAACACCGAACCTTCGTAGACCGATAACGTATAAACTTGCAAGTGTGAAAGAAATTGCTATTTTTCCGGTAAAGTCACAACTTGGCTGTTGCCGATAACGACAACAGGTAAAACTGATTTTTTCTCCCCTCCGGAAAACATCGAGTGGCGGGACGTTACTCGATGTTTTCTTTTTACCCATCCCTACACCTATCAGTCTCATCCCCTTTGTCAACCTTTGAATCTCAAAAGAATCTTCGGAGCAGAGTTGATGAAAACAGCAAGACTATAGTCCATGGAGACTTCAGAACGAGGCACTAACGAAGGGTAGTTTCTACCTATTGGCGCCGCAGCATTTCTTGTACTTCTTTCCGCTGCCGCATGGGCACGGTTCGTTCCGCCCGACCTTCGGCTGTTCGAGCTTAATTTGTTTCACTCTCTGCTCACCCTGTGGGGCCTGGGCGGCCGCTCGCTGACGCTCGGCCATTGCAAACTGGCCAACCTCGTCGTGGGCTGTCTGACTCACATTCCAGACACTTCTCGCTCTGGCACCGGCTTCCAGGCGCACCTTGAAGATAATATCCGTTATCCGGTCCTCAATGGTCTCGAGCATCTCGTCGAACATGCGGAAGCCTTCACGCTTGTATTCGGTCTTCGGGTCCTTTTCAGCCCATCCTCTCATCCAAATGCTATCTTTCAGATGGTCCATCGAATAAAGATGGTCCTTCCAGGTGCCATCGTATACCTGCACCAGCACATATTTCTCAAGGTCGCTCAACTCCTTACGCAAAAACTCTCTGGCAAGCTCAGATAGCCTGTCCTTTACTTCTGGCCCGGAACCAAGTTCCTCTTCGGTCAGAAAGGCGTCGAATCTCTCGTTCGCCCAGGTCACCAAGTCTGGAATCCTCAAATTGGCAGTCTTGTCGGCAAGCTCCTCATCCAGCTTACCGTTGTTGAAGCTCTCACTTAATTCCAGCAGTTGTTTATGCAGCGCGCGAGGCTTGGTATTCTGTATTCGCTCGATCGAAAGGCCGGCATTATATTTTTTGTTCGCCCAGTCGGCCAACGCCTCGAACGCATATACGTTGGCTCCCTGCGGCCCGTACACCATATTCATCGCGAACTCAACAGGATATTCAATCTCTCTTTGCTTGTATTTTGCTGCCGCTTTCTCGCCAAGAAGCTCACGGATTTCGGAGCCACTGGCATTCTTTATCTGGTCGAGATCTAATTTTATGTCAAATTTCGCTCGTGCCCATTCGGTAAACATGCGGGCTGCAAAGCCTTCCTTTAGAAATTCGTCTAATTGTGAACAATCCTTTTTGTCGATTTGCTCAGCAGCGGCTGAAGTCAACTGCTCCTCAATTTCTTCCGGCGATTGGTGTTTGACTTTGCCGGGGCTCAGACTGACACGAAAGGCGCTCATTGCCCACTTGCACAAGCCGGCAACGTCCCAGGTCCGTGAGTCGCCGTAGTCCTCCAAATATTCCCCTATGGAAAGTGATATGTTATTAGCAGTAGCGGCCTTTGCCCGCTGCTTTATCAATCTCTCAATTGCCTCCGCCTTGACGCCGGTGACATCCGACGGGTTCAAATCAACGCTGAAATTAGTCCTGGCCCACTCGATAATACACTTAACCGGATAATCGGGACTCAGAATAGTGTCACAATTTGTGGCGATAGTGTTGCTAATCATCTCTTCGATAACGCTCTTGAGTCCCTTTCCAGCCAGAACTTCACGTCTGCGTGAGTAAAAGATTTTCCGCTGGTAGTCCATCACCTCATCGTATTCCAGCAGGCTCTTGCGCACCTCGAAGTTGCGCTCTTCAACCTTCTTTTGTGCCTTCTCGATGCCCTTGCTTATCCTCTTGTGATAGATCGGCTGTCCCTCTTCCCAGCCAATCCACGAAAGTGCCTTCACAGTCCATTCCGGGGCAAAGACTCGCATCAGGTCATCATCGAAACTCAGGAAGAACTGGCTGGACCCCTTGTCACCTTGTCTGCCACAGCGGCCTCGGAGCTGATTATCGATTCTTCTGGCCTCATGTCGCTCGGTGCCCAGCACGTGCAATCCACCGATTTCAGCCACTCCTGAACCGAGTTTAATATCCGTGCCTCTACCGGCCATATTCGTTGCGATTGTTATATTGCCCCGCATTCGGCCGTCTCGCCCTTTGTGCTGCTGACCAGCCTTAGCAACGATAGTCGCTTCTCTTTCGTGGTGCTTGGCGTTAAGAATCTCGTGTTCGAGGCCCAATTTTTTCGTAAGCGCCGCCGAAACCGCTTCATTATTCTCCACGCTCGTTGTGCCCACAAGCAGTGGTCGGCCGGCAGCGCTGACCTCGTTGATTTCCTCCACTATTGCGTCAAATTTCTCTCGCATCGTCTTATAGATGATGTCGTCCATGTCATCCCTGATGCAGGGCTCGTTTGTAGGTATTACAACCACGTCGAGGTTGTATATCTTCATAAACTCATCAGCCTCGGTCGCAGCCGTACCGGTCATGCCGGCTATCTGGTCGTACAGCTTGAAAAAGTTCTGCAGCGTTATGGTAGCAAGTGTTTGAGTTTCTTCTTTTACAGTGACACCTTCTTTCGCCTCAACTCCCTGGTGCAGTCCATCGGACCATTGCCGGCCGTGCATCAGTCGGCCCGTAAATTCGTCAACGATAATTACCTTACCATCCATAACGACGTAATCTTTTTCTCTTTCGAAGGTCACATGAGCCCGCAGACTCTGCTCCAAAAGATGGGGCCATTCCATATTCGAGCCCGTGAAGAATGAGCCGACCCCTGCGATGTCCTGAGCCGCACCCACTCCTTCATGCGTCAGATGGACCGATTTCTTGTCGTATTCCACCTCATAATATTGCGTGGATTCTGTTAGCCTAACCTGCGCAGATTCAAGCTCAGCCTGACCTGCCTCGATCGCCTTCTGCGCCTTTTCGATTCGTTTGCTGTCCTTATCTTTCTTTGCGTCAGACAGCTCACCCTGAGCGCTGGCTATGGCCCGCTCGGTAGAATCAATCCGTTGTTTGGCGCGGCTGTAATTACTCTGCTTTTCTATGAGTTTCCTCGTCACCTGGTCCGCTTCTTTGTATCTGCTGACATTATCGAAAGCCGGCCCCGATATAATCAGCGGCGTCCTCGCTTCATCGACCAGAATCGAATCGACCTCGTCAATGATCGCGTATTGCCGCTCGCTCTGGACCATCTGCTCGAGCGATGTTTTCATATTGTCACGAAGATAGTCGAACCCGAACTCGTTATTTGTGCCGTAGGTTATATCGCAAGCATATTGACCTATTCGTTCGTCACCGCTGGTATCCATATCCGCCTGAATAGCACCTACCGTCAGCCCCAAAGCTTGGTAAATCGGCCCCATCCACTCCGCATCTCGCTTGGCCAAATAATCGTTGACCGTAACTATATGAACCTTCCTGCCGGTCAGATAAACCAGGTACACCGCCAGTGTCGCCACCAACGTCTTGCCCTCGCCGGTGGCCATCTCGGCGATTTTACCCTCGTACAGAACGTTGCCGCCGATAAGCTGCACATCGAAATGACGCATATCGACGTTTCGCCTTGCCGCCTCGCGAACGACCGCAAACACCTCAGGCAGAATATCCTCCGGCTGGGCGCCGCCCTTTAATGCCGCCTTAAACTCGCCCGTCTTCGCCCGAAGCCGCTCGTCGTCAAGCCGCTTTATTTGCTCCTCAAACTCCCCCCCCTGCCGGGCGATTACGGAATACGCCTTGATTAACCGCTCATTGCGAGAACCAAAAACCTTTACCAGAATTTTGCCTACTCTATCAAGCATCGCAACTAAAAAAGTAGTTCACTTTAGCTCACTTTAGGCACTTTAGCTTACTTTCTATTCTTTCACTCTCGTTATGTACTGCCCGCTGCGCGTATCAACACACAGTATGTCCCCTATCTTAACAAAAGGCGGCACCTGAACAATCAGCCCCGTTTCGAGTGTTGCCGGCTTGTTTTGATTTGTCGCCGTAGCGCCCTTAATCTCCGGCGCGGTATCGGTAACCTCCAAATCAACCGTGATGGGCAGGTCAACCACAACGACCCTGCCCTCGTACATACTGACCTGAAGTTTAGTATTCGGCTTGAGATACTTCTGCCCGTCGCCGAACGCATCGTCATCGAGAGAAATCTGCTCATAACTTGTAGTGTCCATCAAAATATGCTCGCTTCCGGATGAATACAGATACTCGTATGTGCGCTTATCCAAATACGCCTCTTCAACCGTCTCCTCCGACCGCAGCCGGACATTCTGAATCGAACCGTCGGCCAAGTTTTTTAGCTTCGTCTGATAGACCGCACCGCCTTTGCCCAATTTGACGTGCTGATAATCGACAATCGAATACAGCTTACCGTCAATCCTGACGGTCTGGCCCTTTTTCATCTCGGATGCTCTCATTTCTCACTCCAAAAAACAATAATCACTAATCAATTATCAATAATAATTTTGCAAGAGAAAGTATCACAAAACAGCCGCAAAATGTCAAGAAATCAATAAACCTGCCTAAGAGCCTCTAACAAAATGAATCGTTGTACCGAAAGCGAGCGTTTTTCCGCCCGGCAAGGAAGGCGAAACAGGCAATGCAAAAGCATTGTCGATGCAGCCTGACGCCGTCCGGACGGAAAA
>DAOWID010000316.1 GCA_030641115.1 Planctomycetota bacterium
AGAAAATCCGTTTTTTGATTTTCTTGAATAATCGCTTAAATATTTGTTAAAGAACAACGTACTGTTTAACAAGAAAAAATCAAAAAACGATTTTTTCTTGTCAAAGTATGCCTAACCTGCAATTTTGCAGAAGCCTTTGACCGCTAACGTAACAGCTCACTCCACCACCACAGCCGTCCCGTACGCCAAAATCTCCGACGCACCTCCCATAATCATCGATGTCGTAAATCTCACCGACACAACCGCATTTGCGCCTAAGCTCTGACCATGCTCTATCATTCTGTCGATGGCCTGTTCTCGGGACTCAGCCATCATCTTGGTATAATCGGTTATCTCGCCTCCGACTATGTGCCGCAGTATCGCCATAATGTCCCTTCCGATATGCCGGGCACGAATCGTATTACCTTTGGCAATTCCCAGATGCTTGACAATCTTCTTTCCCTCAATAGTGGCCGTCGTAGACAAAAGCATTGCTTTATCTCCTTACATCTCTGTACCGGTCTTTTCTCCAGAAGTAGACCCGCTCTCGCAAAACCGACACAAACATAATCGCAAGCCCCACTATAAGCGCCAGCAGAGCGGCTTTCAAAAGGAACCCTACCGTAGGGTCCTTGATGAGCTCTTCTATCAATTTGAATCCGCCATAGATTATCAACAGGATACCGGCTACCGAAAAGACAATCCAGCCAAGTCCGCGCTCGATCCGATTATAAATATTATCCCAGTAATCATGCCATAGCCGATCTTCGGGCTCAACTAATGTCACCTCATCGGTAATCGCTTTAAGTCTCTTGAATTCCTCAAGCTCTTTAGCACATTCGCCGCACCCGGCCAGATGCTCTTCAAACCGCCCCCTCTGCTCAGCACTCAGCTCATCATCCAGGTAACCCATCATCAGGTCTTTATAGTCATGGCACGTCATTTATGCCACCTCCTTTCCCAGCACCTAACAACTCTTTGAGTCTCTTACGGGCATAATATAATCTGCTCGTGACGGTGCCCATATTGCAAAAAAGGGCCTCAGCCATCTGCTCATACGACATGTCTTGAAAGTGCCGCAGTATGATTACCTCACGGTGCTTATCATCGAGCTTGCCGATTGCCTGCCAAACTCTGTCTTTCATCTCGCCTCTGTCCGCCACAACCTCCGGCGAAAAATAATCGGCCACAGCCGCTACTTCCGGACAATCATCCGAATCGAGAGAGCTTGCCTGTCTATATCGTCTCTTTCGCAAATGGCTCACGCACAGATTCTTTAGTATTTGGTAGAACCACGGAAAGAACCCCCGGCCAGGCTTGACATGGTTGATATTCCGGTATGCCCGAACAAAGGCCTCTTGCGACAAATCCAACGCATCTTCGCGATTTCCCACAAGGCCCAAAGCAATAAAATATGCCTGTTTCATATACTTGTTTACGAAAAGCTCAAACGCTTCTTTAGAGCCTCGGCGACAACGCTGCATCGCGATCATTTCTTCTTGACACAAGCTTGCCAATTTCTCCGGCTCCAAAATCTAACTGTCACGATTCGAGCAGAGTTCTAAGCTCTGCTTCCATGGTAATATACATCGAATAGGCCAAATTTCTTCAAATTATTTTGTATTTTTACCTCCATCACCACTCTTGCCCCCGCCTTTTGAATCGTCCTACCGCAACGAAATGGGATTCATTATATAGTACCTTGTCAGGGCCGAAACGATGAGTGTCATTACGAGCGCCCCGTCCTCCGTAGCAGTAGCTCTACTACTGCGGAGGGCGGAAGCGAAGCAATCTCTATTTAGCCTGCGGTTTTACCGCAGGTTTTGACCCTTAATAAATATGTTGGCAAACTGAACAGGATCACCATGATGTTGTAGCGCGATGGACCCACGTTTCGGCATCCCCGGAAGTTGTGCACGCCGAATTACGGTCTTGCCGTTTAGCACCACGGTGACACGATCACCAATTGCTGTAATCTCGAAGCGGTTCCATTCACCAACTCGATTATCGGCATTTAAGATAGGCGTGGCGGCCTTCCGCACTTCGGCAGGCATGTTCTCATCCGTACGGTATCCCCAAATCTCGCCCGAACCAATCGGCCAATTCCAGATATTGATCTGGCTTTTGGAACTGCCTCGCAGATAAATGCCACTGTCGCCGGCAGCAGGCACAGAGACAGTCGATGGTTTACCATCTGAGTCGGTAGCCTGTGAGCCGTCCGGCTGAATCACCGGAACCTGCTCAGTTCCTGGCTCCGCAGGAAGACGCCAATCCACGATCAGAGTGAAATTGCCAAATTCCTCTTGCGTCCACAAGTTCTTATCGCCCGCCTCACTCTTGCCGTCATAATCCAGAATCCAATTCTTCGCGCGCCAATGGTTTTCATTGCCCGGCACTTGCTTCCAGCCACGAAGATCCAGGCCGTTGTAAAGTGAGCGGAAGCCCTGATCTTTTTCCGCGACCATATCGGCGGGCGGATTCGAGCTGGGCAGCTCGCGAACACGGATGTTTCGGAAATGCACCTCACTGCCTTCGGCCTCAAGGCAGATATATCCCTTGCGCGGATTCGAATCGGAGCCGCGAGTGACAATCTTGCCATTGACCGCCAGAGTTATTGTCCCATCTCGGCTTTCGATACGGTAATGGTTCCATTGTCCGGCTGGCTTGCATCGGCGTTCACTGGGCAGAGACCGCATCCAGCCCCCGGGATGTGGCTTATCCGGTTTCATGGTAGCGCCGTGGATGGCAAAGACATCGCCATGGCTGGTATAATTCTCGGTGTTACGTCCATCAAGAATTTGCACTTCAATTGCACGAGTGAACGGCTGTCCCACAGCGGGCAATGGGGCGGAGTGGATGAATAGGCCTGCGTTGCCCCCCTTCTTTATATGACACCATTCAAGCTCTAAGATATAGTTCTCATATTGTTTTTCGGTGCGCATGACACCGGTCGGAATCCCGGTGCAGACGATAATTCCGTCTTTTGCCGTCCACGTTTCAGGCCCACAATTGACATTGACCCACCCATCAAAATTCTTACCATTGAACAAAGACACGAATTCATCACCATCACCATCAAGAGGCTTAATCATAATGTTTCGCAGCGTGATCAGGCCGTTAAGGTTCTGAAAGCCGATATGTCCCTTGAGCGGCCGCTTCGCCAAAGCCAGCCCCCTCTGCTGCCTTGCTTTGGTTTCGCGTGACAGGTCAGCGTCTATCACCTTCTGCCCATTGAGCACAATAGTGATGCGACTTGCCCGCGCGGTGATCTCCCACGAGTTCCACTGGCCAACCGGCTTGACCGCATCACCACTGGCCGCAATCTCGTCGTAGATCGATCCGGTCCGTTGTTCAGGCCGAGAACCTCCGCCATAGTAGACCTCGTCGTCCACTACCTGAATCTCCATTGCCATATAGGCTGGATCGCCCTCCAGCGGAAACCGCAATCCTATGCCCCCGTTGGCCCCCTTGCTGATTTTAGATTCAAGCTTCAACACGAAGCCACCGTACTGCTTCGGCGAGATGATCCACGTCCGCTTATTCAGGCCATATAGAACACCATTTTCGATCCGCCACGGCGTTCCCTGAACCTTCTGCGGCGTACCCAGGTCGGACCAATCGCTGACCTTCCAACCCTCCAGGCTATCGCCTGGAAATAACGGCACAAATCCCTTCTCAGCCGCCCGCAGAGTAGTTGTGTCCCCCACGAGCATGGCACACGCGATGACGCCAGTTAGAAAGAAAACATAAACGTGTTTCATTGCAGATACTCCTTCATAAATTTTGTTGAGGAATTTTTGGCCACCTACAGCCAATGTCGCTACTATCAATCACCAGTGTCCAGACGCTTCATCGACAAGTATCGTTTCCAGACGTCGTAAGCTGGTCTTTCCTTAGCGTCTTCATCAATCAGCCCGCAATCCTTCCATACAATAAATGCTTCAGGAGCCGTATCCTTGATCTTTTCCCACAACGCGTCGTAGTCTCGGTGCAAAAAAGCAATAACAAACAAATAGTTGTCGCGGAAAGCCTGGTCAAGCAACGTCTCAAAATACGTCCTTTGCTTAGCCGGATTGCTCGATATGGTTAGGTTATACGTCCGCAGAACAATTGTCTCGGCAGGATAGCCTGTTTCGGTAATGGCCAGAGGCTTATCCGTAAACTTGCGTATCCAGTCGAGGGTCTTGGTCGGCCTTTCGGATTGCCCCGCCATAAAGGGATAGTAGCTGATCCCAACAATATCGACGTATTGGAGAAACTCTCGAATCTTGTCCTGCTGGACTTGGAGATCAGCCCATCCTCTATTCGTCAGATTGTGCAGAGTAACAGTCGCAAATATCACAAGGTCGGCATACGCCTTCTTCAATTGTGAATACGTATGCTTGTACAGTTCGACAAAGGCAGGCCACTCCCGCGGCGAATGATGGATTAGTTCGTTGACCTCGATCCCGATGGCCAAATAATCAGGTTTGAAATGTTCGACCACCCGCTGGCAGTAGTTAAGGTACGCCTTTTTCACAGCCGGGTCGTTTAGCTCACGCTCTTTAAACTGGTCGGGCAACGCCATATTCTCATCTTTGCCACGGTACAGCGCCATTCCGTTCCTGCCTCCGTTCAGAGGAGTCACCGAAACGAGGGTCTTCATACCTGATGAAATACGCTTGCGGTTCTTCCACTCATTTTCCAGATTGATGTGAAAAGGCTTATCATCCAGCGCCTCACTCCACGGCACCCCCGCGTCAAAGTGATGCGCTATGATGTCCCCGTTCTTGACAATGAACTTGTTCGTCGTGTCCACTGCCTCTGCCGTCATGTCCCAAGGAAAAGGTGTAAAACCCATATAGAAAGATCGGCTCGTCTTTTGCTCCCGCCGCTCCGATGGATAGGCAAGCAGGCAAAAACCGGACAGCACAGATAACACAACGATAGCGACGGCATTGGGAAACGCTTCAGACTTTCCAGCTTTCTTATACATCATTCTCCAGAATAATACCTGAACCGCCTACCCAACGCCAAACCATTTCGCGAATATTTTGCCTGCTGCTATTGCCAAGGCCATGATTAGTTCCTTTTGTGGAAACAGCGTCTGTCATTCCTGCGAAAGCAGGAATCCAGCTTTTTCGCCGTAGACCCCTGCTTTCGCAGGGGTGACATTGCCAGTTTCGCCTTTCCGCAACAGATACTAATTAGCGGACATCCACAACAGCATTCAGCTTAACGTTAGACGCTTGGCTCTTGCAGCACAGGCGGGCATCGCCTCCTCGCTAAACGGTTATCGCATCAACTCGTCGGCCCCAATGTCCGGCTCGACGCCTCGCGGTTCTCCGTCTATGTCATCAGTCACATCCGATAGCGGCACACCTTTGTCGATGACGTCTTTAGCCCGGGCCGTCACGTGCAGGTCTCCTTGTGACGGATCGACCAGAGCAGTCGTAAGGTCCTTCTCGAAGTTGTTAATGATCCTGATTTTGCTGTCCGACTCATTTCTGATCTTGGGCCCGCTCAGCAAGTTATTGGCCACGAGCAACCCGTCGTTGTCATAGACAAGGCGAATTAGCCTACCTAATCTACTGCCGGGTTCGTGGATAGTGTTGTTGAGCAGCTTACAGTCCTGCGTATAGACCGTTACGATGCCGCCCTCGGTTGCTCTGGTGACGAAATTGTTGCGGGCAACACAGCGCATGCAGTGGTAACGCGTGCCCTCGGCACGGTGGGGATTACCGAGGCATATCCCGGCATCGCAGTCAATAATGATATTACGCTCAATCACACAGTCCTGCGAGTCGTGCCAGATGAAGATGGCCCCGCGCGCCTCGCGAGTCCTGCCTTGGATGCCTACGAAAACGTTGTCGCTGATCACCCAGTTCTTGACATACATAACATCAATGCCGCCGATATAGTTGCCGTTAAAGGTTTCCGTGGTATCAGACGGATCGTCACTGAAACGCTTGGGCCGGTCGTTGTAAAACAGACAATATGCAATCCTGCATTGCTTTGGACGAATCGCCTCACGGTTCGCCTTCGGCACCTTCACTCCCTTGACGCCGCGCTGCCAGATATTGTGGATAATGCAATTGTAAATTGTGAGTTTCTGAACGTTAGTCTGGGAGTTGATCTTAAATCCATTGCACCTGATATTCTGGATCGTCAGGTCAGCGATAGTCACGCCTGAGCATCCCGTTATCCCTAACAGTTCCCTGTGCCGACTCTTGGCGCCGTCAATGACTACACGCTCACGATGCCCCGATGCCCCGCGCAGCGACACGTTGTCAGTCTTGATCTCGACATAGCGAGGCATCATGTAATGCCCATCCGCCAGCAAGATCGTCCCCCCTGGCTCCGCCTGCTCAAGCGCTTTGACTAACTCCTGCACATTCGAGACTTCTATCGTCTGTCCCTGGGGCGGCGGCAACGCGGGAGCCTTCGGAAACCACGGTTGACTCGGCGGATTGATGATTGCGTCCCGCGTCGGTTGGACGTCAAGTGCCACAGCCTGTTTGGGTGGCGAAACCAGCTTGAGTTCTTTGAGCACCTCGGCATACTTCATCAGAACAAGATAGTTCCGCAGCGAAAAACCGCAGCACCAAAGCGCCTCCTCGCAATAGTCATCGCGATACGTCTTGGGATGGCTGGGATGCACCCCATCGCGGGCCAGAAGCGTCGGGACATCGTAGCCTTGGTACTGTGCGAATTTATCCAGCGCACCGTCCCAGTCGTCAGGCCGGCGTTTCAGAATCTCAGCGTGAAAGTCAACAAGCGGCACCTTCTTTTTCAGCGTAATCTTTCGCACAGCCTCTGCATACACCGCCGATTTCTCAGCAAATCCATGCCGTGGTGGAATCGTACTCAGCATCACCACCGTCCCGTTGTCCAGACATTTTTGAACCACCTCCCGCGTTTTCTCCTTGTATTCCTCAAGTCCCACGGAATTGAGGTCATTCGTGCCAAACATAATCAAGGCCACCTCAGGATTCAATCGCTTAAGCCAGCCGTCAATGTTCGCATGTGCCCAGCGGATTGTCATACTGCCTTCGTTGCCGAACTGCGGCCCCTTCCAGTCCCGCCAACACTCCTTCTTCAAGTATCCCTTCACCAACCCAAATGCCCGCTCCATTTCGTCGGGAGCGTTGTTGTGAGAATACAATAGCGGCGTCCAGAACGCCATTGTCACCGTTATCGAATCACCGAAATGTGCAAAGGTCCCTTTGTTGCCGGAGAATCTTGCATGGGCCTTAGCCATCGAATCCACCCAGTAGGGCCTCTCAGATTCTCTGTCCAGATTTTGGGCCGATAGCGCAGGTGGAAAAGTCAGTACGACAAACAGAATTACGCGAGCAAGCATCTTCATAATGTACCTCCTGCTATCCAAGCCAACTTTTCAAAGACATGTATCCACCCGCATAGCGAAGCTGGCCCAACCACATATTTAATCTGTTACAAATGAAATTGTGCGCAAAATGGTCACAAAATAGTCATGTGAGCATAAAAAGTCCCCTTGCCCCCAAACCGGGTTGAAGGGGCTGGTAAAATAAAACTGTACTATGGAGTCCCTTGAAAAAGGTTGCGGCATAAAGCATCCTGAGATAATCAGGTGATCGAAAACGTCGGACTCATAACGCAAATATTCCCCTTTACGGGGTGTTAATAATCGATCGTTATTTTATGACATAGGAATAACGAT
>DAOWID010000186.1 GCA_030641115.1 Planctomycetota bacterium
AGCGGATTGCGCCAACTTCGTATCCCAGTGCCTCAGAGCAGGGGGATTAGACCTAAGCAACTGGGCGTCTGCTGAACATTGCTGGTGCATTATTAGTTGTACAGTTCTCAACAACTATCTGGTAACGGGCCTTGGCGTGAACCACGACTGCCGCCTTGTCAGTGAAGGAGAGCCTGAGTGGCTTAGAGCAGGAGATGTCATCATACTTGCTTGTTCTCCCGACCGCTACCAACATGCGATGATTGTTGCGAATGGCGAAGGTGCCAACGCCCTTTACTCAGGGCACTCACAGGATCAAGAGGAAGGTGACTTCAGCGAGCTGCCAAAGCTTCTGTGGGATAAGTACGCCAATGACTACTGTGAAACTACAAACATCAAATACTACCAAATCGTCCAGGGTCAGCTTGTCTATTTCGCAGATGCGAATTTGAAGGCCTGCGTGGAGGCCGGTCTGGGGATTACCGACCCCACACCAACGGATATGCTTGCCCTGACCGAGCTGTACTGCTCCGACCGTGGCATAGCTGATCTTAACGGCCTTGAGTATGCGACGAATCTGACGAGCCTGGGCCTGAAATATAACCAAATCAGCAACATCTCTGCGTTATCGGGACTGACCAATGTGGAGGAACTGTGGCTGGGGAACAATCAGATCGGCGACATCTCTGCCCTATCGGGACTGACGAATCTGGAAAGGCTGTACATCAACAACAATCAGATCAACGACATTTCTTCACTATCCGGACTGATGAATCTGGAAATGTTGTACGCGCGCAACAATCAGGTCAGTGACATTTCTGCACTATCGGGACTAACGAATCTGGCATGCGTCTACCTGTACCATAATCAGGTCAGCGACATCTCTGCACTATCGGGACTGACGAATCTAAACGGTCTGTACCTGGAGAGCAACCCATTAGATCAAGATGCTTACGATATCTATATCCCTTTGATTCGTGAAAACAATCCGGGCATATATCTTTATTATGACCCGCCAGTAGACCATGTGCTCACTGTGAGTAAGACGGGTTCAGGAACCATAATCAGTAGCCCTGCCGGAATCAATTGCGGCAGCGACTGCAGTGAATCCTACGAAGATGGTACTGAAGTTACTTTGACAGGAACGGCAGATGATGGTTGGGTTCTAACTGATTGGGATTTTGAGAACGCTGACATTACTGAATGCCAATTGTGCGAATTGGCTGTTCTTCGAGGTTTTGATTACAATATCTCGGTGTCCTGTACAGTAACCATGAACAGGTCAATTGATGCACATATAACCTTTGAACGAGGAGGGGTGATCAAAGTTACAAAAACAGGTTCTGGAACTGTTGTTAGTTCGCCAGGCGGTATTAATTGTGGTTGCGACTGTAGTGAAGTTTTCATGGGCGACAGCCGCATTGTTACATTAACCGCTATTCCTGCTATTGGTGCTACATTCTTAGGTTGGGAAGGAGATTGTTCTGGTACCGGACCGTGTGTCTTAGATACAAGCCGCCATCGAAACGTTACTGCTAATTTTACACAGGGAGGACAGTTTATGCTCACTGTGAGTAAAACGGGTTCAGGAACCATAATCAGTAGCCCTGCTGGCATCAATTGCGGCAGCGATTGCAGTGAAACCTACGAAGATGGAACTAAAGTTACTTTGACAATTGAAGCAGACAGTGGTTGGGCTATAACCGATGCAGATTTTAGTGGTTCTTGTAACATAATTGCTAAACAACTCTTCCAATTATGGCTTTTTAGACCACCTATACCAGCCTACTACTCATTGCCATTGGATATAGTGGAAGCCGAGACAATTGCAATAAACTTTAGTCCAGTCAGCACTTGTGACATCTATGTTCCGGATGATTATTTAACAATTCAGGAAGCTGTCGATGCAGCAAATTCTGGGGATACTATAATTATCAGGGATGGGACTTACACTGAAAATGTGGATGTAAATAAGGAGCATTTGACCATCAGATCAGAAAATGGGGCTGAGGTAACAACTGTTCAGGCGGCGAATTCAAATGATCATGTTTTTGAGGTAACTGCGGATTATGTAAATCTAAGTGGGATTACGGTGAGAGGTGCACATGCAATTTGGCCAGACCCACTGACTCCTCCTCCTGCTGCCATGGCTGGGATAGCTCTTATTTCGTCAAAGTACTCAGATATCTCTAATAATAGAGTATTGGATAACGATGATGGAATCATGTTACGATCCTCAAATCATAACAAATTAAGCAACAATATTGGGGACATCTTCTACTTACATTCTTCTAACAATAATACCTTAACGAATAATGATGTGGTTATCAGCCTAGAAAGTTCAAATTATAACAGCTTAAGCAACAATACTATTGAAATTTTTCTGTGGGATAGTAAGGGAAATATAATAGTTGATAATACCATCAGTGATGTTATATTTTGGTTTTCCAATAATAATACTTTAATTTACAATAATGTCGGAGGAATTAGTTTCCTTGATTGTTCTATAACTGCTCCTGATGGATATAAATATTGCTCAAATAACAATCTTATCTACCTAAACAACCTTAATGGAATTTCGTATCCATGTTCAACAAACATCTGGAGTTTAACCGAGGAAATAACCTACACCTACGACGGCAAAACATACACAAGCCACCTCGGCAACTACTGGGATGATTACGCGGGAAGTGATGCTGATGGCGATGGAATCGGGGATACGGCTTACGTCATAAATTCAGACCAAGACAACTATCCGCTGATGGAACTTTTTGAGAATTACGAAATTGCCGGGGAAGAGCCGCCGGAAATGTGGCTGAAAGTTGCCGATACCCCATTGGGGATCTGGAGATTAAGGGAAAAGGCGGGACTACAAGAAGAGGTCCTCATGATAGTACCTAATAACTGGGTTCTTAAACTGGTTACTGAAAATAGCCACACCATCGACAAAGATGGTTACATCTGGTGGGAAGTAGAAAATCCCGGTAATGAAATCACTGGCTGGATGGCAGCTCAAAAATCAGACGGATCTCAGAAATGCCTAGTCCCCGGCGATCTTGAGAAAGCGGAAGAGCTTGACAATCACGACGCCAGAGCTAACGAACTTCTTGAAGCAATAGATCATTACTATTATAGTACCGATGTTCACTCGTCTGATTACAGCAGCACTTCGCTATACAAGAGCAACGACTGGGGCACTATCAACAGTGGTCGAGAGAGAAACAACATCACCTATCTTAGAGACAACGGTTTTCCGATCGAGCTAATCTTCGCAATTGCAGATGTAGAATCCGGTGATTTCGAATACGACAACAAAGTTTACGGAATGGATACTCCAGGTGATCTGGAGAATGGCGGCGTTGGCATTATGCAGGTTACATGGAGCGGCAACAGGGGCTGGGGAAGCAATTTGAAATACCCTCATCTTGTTCTGACTGCCGGCGAAGACTGGTATGAGTACCAAGGTGGATATCGCCATAGGCACGAGTACTACACGAACACAAGGCAGGGGATATATGCAAACATCAAGGACGGGTTGAGGATTCTGCAGTGGGCTTATCAAGAGTCTCGGAACGCTAATCCTATTGCGCATGAAGATATTCAGTGGATAGGGGCTGTATGGAGATATAATCATGGGCCGGCCCCGGAAAAAGGTATTGCTGCAAATGACCTGTATTTGAACCGTGTGGCAAATAGAGTTGATCCAGGGGGTAGTCAGGAAATAGAAGAACTATGTGCAAAAATGAGAAATTATGAAACAGGAGAAATTCTAAGTCCTGCTGAACTTAGAATCTATGATTCGGACGGCCGCGTTACTGGGCTGGTCAACGGAGAAATCAATAATGGGATTCCTGATTCTGACTACTATGAGGGAATGTTTTTAGTTGTTGCTCCGGCAAGTTCTTACAGCTATGAAGTAGTAGGCATGGAAAAAGGAAAGTATGGATTGCGGATAACCTCTATTGGGGATGGAAACGAAATTTCCTTTGCGGCCATTGATATACCGACTTCCCCTAACGCTGTTCATCAATATAGCATTAACTGGGATGCTCTTTCCGTAGGTGAAGGAGGAGCTACTCTTGAGATAGATGGTGATGGAGACGGTGTTTTCGAGAGAACCATTATCTCAGATAATAAGCTTACTGCTTGCAAAGTAGCGATTGAATTAACAGGTTACGAACTTATTAGCCAAGAGCAGATCCGTGAAACGGAATTTGACTACACTTTCCGAGTTCTTGCTAACAATTCAGCCAAGCAAGACGTAAAAAACATCACCTTTAAGCTTGTTGGAGAGCCGAATAACACGTCGCTCATTGATGGTATAGTTTACTTTTCTATCATAAAAGCGGGAGAACAGATTTTAAGCGATGATACTTTTAAGCTTCGCAGCGACAAAAGCCCCGATGTATTGGTGCGCGACCTTGTATGGCAAATATGCAAGTGTATCCAGCAATCACAATCTGATTTTAATCGCGATTGGAATGTCGGCCTCCTTGATTTAGCTGAACTTACCGACCAGTGGCTACAATCTTGTTCAGAGCCGAACTGGTGCGGCGGAGCGGACGTTGACCACAGCAGCACGGTTGATTTCACCGACTTTGCCATTTTTGCTGACAATTGGCTCTGGAAAATAATAGCGGCTGATTTCGATATTGATGACGATGTAGCTTTTGATGACTATGCTGTTTTTGCCGAGCAATGGGCGGGGCAAAATTGTGCCCAGTCGGGCTGGTGTGATGGGGCCGACCTTAATAAGAACGGCGAGGTAGAAATCTTCGATCTTGCAATCTTCGTTGAGGATTGGCTTGAAGGCACAACACCTTAGACCTGTACTAACGCGGCAGGCCGATGCGTCTTTCGCCCACAAACCCCGGTAAACTAGCGACAGCTTACCCCCAAGGCGTCACCCATTCTTCTTCTCCATTCTAACTCGTTCATCGATTTCAACCAGCTTTTATGGAAATATTAGTTTACCCCGTTAGAAAGACGCTTTCTATTTTCTAATGGGGCCCGCCTAATCCCACCTGCTGCCATACCAACTCCCGTCCATTCATCTCACGGTCCGCCTCTCGCCGCAATCTCAAGGCAACAATCTTCAAGTTCGCCACCCAGATTACCCCACATTCCCAACCCCGTCAAGCGAAATAATCGCTGGCCCCCCCCCAATCCACTAATTCTCTAATCCTCTCTATCCCCTCTGTGGCCCCAAAATCCGCGAAAACCCGCGTAATCCCCGATTAGACTTCCTTCCCGCCCAACTTCTTTTGATCTAATCTCTGTGTCCTCTGCTTGCCCCGTGAGAGGCGCGTCTTTCGCTCTCTCACCGGGGTGCCCTCTGTGCCCCAATTTTTTTGTGCCTTTTCGTGGCTAATAAATTCCTCTAACGACATACCATATACGACATACGACATAGAAAATTAACTTGACACATAACGTTTTATATTGTATAATACACATCAAACTAATACACGATAGTTGATAGTTCATGGTTCATAGTTCATAACCAATAATCATTTATCAATAATCAATTAGAGAGGGGGGACCAACTCATAGCTACCGCTTTTCTACCAATGCCGTAAGGCATCCTGTGGATAACAACGAACAAATAACAATCAACCAATAACAACTAATTATTCAAAACAAACCCAATTTCCAAATGGGCAATATAAACATAAGTACAGTAAGAACAAAGGCATATGCCAAAGAACAACAAACAATGAACAACGAACCTTATCCAAAACAAACCCAATTCAAACCCAAACAAACCCAATTTCCGAAAAGCCAAAAATCAGCTTAAACTTCTATTCGACAAAGGATTATGACAATAAACCCCGCCTCCGGCCTCCGGGAAAACAAACCCAATTCAAACCCAATAATCAATCATCAATCATCAATAATCACTTATCTACCTTCCCCCAAACCCCCCATCCCTCCCAATTTCCCACCCCCGAAATACGCAATACGACATCCGACATACGCAATACGACATACGAGATACGACATACGAAATACGACATACGAAATACGACATACGCGATACGCGATACGAAATACAAACCCAATCAAACCCAATGCTGGCCTCCAAGTGGGCTGCCGGCGACTGCACGCGGTCCTATTCGCCGAGCAAGCTGGCCTACTTTACACGGCAGATTGTTTTTATCCGGCCCGGCACGTTTGTCATTTTCGATCGGGTGTGTTCCAAGGACGCCAAATTCAAGAAAACCTGGCTCCTCCAGGCTATGAACGCTCCGACCCGATCTGATGAACACCTGGTAGTCACAAACGGCAAAGGTCGGCTGTTTGTCCAAACGTTGCTGCCACAAGACCCGGCGGTGAAACTTGTAACCGGCCCCGACCTATACAGGTATGACGGTAGAAGCTATCCTCCTGACCGAGAGACGGGACCTGCGCCGCAGTGCCGGGTTGAAATTTCGCCTGCTCAACAACGCGCCACTGACTATTTTCTGCATATCCTAACAGCAACCGATGCCAACACCTCCTCTATCGAAGAAGCCATGATAGAAGCTCAGGACCCGGACATCAAGCTTGCTATCGGTAATGTGAGAATCATATTCACCAAAGCCCAAGTGGGAGGCAAGATCGAGATTTCCTCGCATCAGAAACGATTCACAAATAGGATCGAATCTTCGAGTTTGTTCTTGCCCTGAGCGAGGAATGATTGGCCATGTTAGAGAAGACTCCGTCATCCGGTCCGATCCGCACCTTCAAGAGGGTTTTATCGAAAAGAAACCGGCAGTACGGAATTAGTCGCAATACTCTGAAAGCAGATCGAGCATGGTAGGCAGGAACTGCGGTCAGGACATGCGGGTCAGAGCTTCATAGCCTTTTCATAAACAGCCGTCAAGCGCTTCTCATGCAAGCGCTTCTCATGATTTTCCGTTTAACATTTCCAGCCACGTTGCAGTGTCCCTAATCCCCTCGTCCAAATTGTGAGGCCCCCTTCACAAGAGATTTCACCACTTTTGGCATAACCCAAAAGTGGTAGCTAAACTTACCTTTCTGGGGCAAAAAGCGGCGAAGATCCAAAAGAACGTATTTTTTTACGGAATTTCCCTTTTTTTTTATTTTTCTCTTGACTCACAGCGGAGAAGTCATATCATATTGGTAATTGGTGAGGGCGGTCCTCGCCAGAGTAAATCAATAAATGCTGGTGATTGTAGGAATTGTAGTCAGAAACAGAAACACATTTGTCTTCTCCGATGCCAAGGCCTGTTAGCCGAGGAGGAGAAGGGTGTTATTTCGAGCAAGCAAATAGGAGCAGTGTAGGAGTACCGCTACTATGGGTCGCAGGCACAATATGGTTTGCCCATGGCAATGACCGAGCGCACGGTCGTGCCTACCCGGCGACATGGACCCCGGATGCTCAAGGCATAATGACACCTAAACGAAGGAAGTTGACCGACCCATCGACTCTAATCTTGTCGATGTTGGGAGGTTGATTTATTACAGGAGGTAAAGTTATGAAAAAGAAGTTTTTAATAGTACTTGCAATGTTCTTTGCGCTGGTTGGAGTGGAAGGAACGAGTCGAGCTGGTCCAACGCAGATTAGTTTAAATACTCAAGGTCTTGCTACAGACGTCGCAAATGGTATACTCTCTCTGGATGAACTTGTCGTTCCTAAAGGCAGTTATGCCTCCCACACTTATGTCAATGTGGGGGGTGAGGGATTCGACGTTAAACTAACAGCCTCCATGAAGTACAGCACCGGTGACTTGAACTACACGTGGCCCGAGAGTTCTTTTGGTGTTGAGTTTTTTGCCTCTGGCACAAGCAATCCTGTTGCCGTGTCAGGTCTGTCAATGACTTGGCTCGATCTTGATACCCCCTGGACCGCTGGACCATTTACCATTGTGGATGCGAGTGGTGTCAGTCATACCCTCGATACAAGTGCCTCCTGCTTTACCCTCGGCGCTTCAATAATCACAACAGATTTAGATGCGGGAAATGGAGTCAGTCCTGACGGTCTCACGAGTTTAGAATCAGGCAATTGGGATAATAGCAGAATCAGCTTCGCTCTTACTCCTATCTCCATTCGTTCATTTAGTCTAACAGGCACAACCGATTGTATAGCCCCAACAGGGACAATGGATTTGACGGCAACTCAGACACCGGCCCCGGGCGCTTTTCTGCTCGGCGGCATTGGTGTAGGTCTTGTCAATTGGCTGCGGAGACGAAGGATATTGTGAAAAGATACGGCAACTAATGCTAATCAAGCATGTATCAAAAAGGGCGAAGTCGTATGACTTCGCCCTTTTTCATTTCTTTGTTTGCTATCGTCAAGTAACTGCTGAATAAATG
Organism: Planctomycetota bacterium; assembly: GCA_030641115.1. Lineage (GTDB taxonomy): Bacteria > Planctomycetota > Phycisphaerae > Sedimentisphaerales > Anaerobacaceae > DAOWID01. The sequence goes on from DAOWID010000186.1 coordinate 8,299, forward strand.
CCGATATAAAAGATGGGGGGGCCATTATTGGCCCCCCCACTCCGGCATCGTTGAGGATAGGGCGAAATTCGGCGGAACTTCGTGAAAGAACCGAACCGCCCAACGGTGCCGGTTATATCTTAGCTTTCAGCGGTTACTTGTTTTCTCCCGAAGAACTGCGGGAGTTTGCGGAAGTTTTTGGCGAGAAGGGTGTAAAAACCTCCAATCCGGTTTCTTCGTATAGCTCGGTAATCTTCACGGCTTTTCCAGAAAAGACTACTGATATTCCTGTTGCTTGCGCCTCCCACTCTCATCTTTACAAAGACTCTCGGAACGTATGCAGGATAAATCTTGAGCTTAACCAGAATACGCATCATAAAGTCATAATCGGATGCTATTCTAAAGGATGTGTCGAAATACTCGCCATTTGCAAGGCGGGCTTTCTCATAGACGTCTCTCCTAATGTAAAGAGCAGTATGGGGAGGCATCCACCCGAATTTAAGTCTGCCAGGGCTAAATGTACCACTTTCCCAGTAGCGAATAATCGTATCGGTGTTGTCCCTCCTGACATAGACAAGATCGCCATAGACGGCATCTGCTCTTGAAGTTTCAAAAGTCTTTGCAATACACGAAAGGACTGAACTATCGGCATATAAATCATCGGCATGAACAAGGCCGACGACATCACCTGTGGCTAAGCCAATCCCCTTATTCAGCGCATCGAACAGACCATTATCCGGCTCGGAGATGAATTTGGAAATCCCGGCATGGTACGACTTTATCACATCCACCGTGCCATCAGTGGAACCGCCGTCAATGATGATATATTCAATATTCCGATAGTCCTGGGAGAGAACTGAGCGAATACTATCTTCTATCAACGGTCCGGGGTTATAGGAAATCGTGATTATAGAAAATTTCATTCAATCTTTGACGTAGGCTGATATTTTTTTTCTATCTGTTTTAATTTAAAAGAAGGATCACCTTTTTGTATAATCGATTTACATATACACATAATTTCTTCGAGTAATCTTTCCCAAGAATATCTTGCTTGATTCCGAAGCCCTTTCTCAATTAATTTTTTTCTTAAATCTTGATTAGTTATAACTTCTAATAATTTTTCTGAAACGTCTTTTGGATCATTAGGATTAAAATACAAAGCACCTTCACCCGCAACCTCGGGAAGAGAGGCACAATTTGAACATACTACTGGACATTTTAAATATTGTGCTTCAATTAAGGGCAAACCAAACCCTTCGTATATAGAAGGCATGCAATAGCAAGCTGCATATTTATATAAACTGCATAATTCTTTTCGAGAGACATAACCTAAATGGACGATTTGTTGCTCAAGCCGGAATTCTTTAATCATATTTAATATGTCTGACCATCTACCAAAAGTATTTCCAGTAATAGCTAATTTTATATCTTTCCTTTTTTCAGCTATATAATGAAAACTTTTTATCAATGTTTTAACATTTTTAGCACTATGCATATGCCCAACAGCAAGAACATATTTATATGGTTCGAGCTTAGTATTTATACCATCAATGCTTAGATTATAAACATCTACAGATACTTCTTCTAATTTGTAATCAACTCCTTCACTACAAATAAATATATTCCTATTAAACCACGGAAAAACTCTTTTGATTTCTCCAGCAGAAAATTGAGAAACAGTTAATATCCCATCGGCTTTCTTCAAAGATTGAACGATCATTATTTTATGCCAAAATCTCGTAAACAAACGGACCGTTTTAGGGAATACGAAAGAAACAATATCATGTATCACGACCACACAGGGAATAGGTAAAAAATATGGCATTACATAATTGCATACCAATATATCTACAGATTTTTTTTTAATCAATTTATATATTAACATTTGATCCTGAATTTTTCTTAACATTTTATTATTTGAAGGCAAAGAAAGTGCACAAATCTCTAAATCCTTACATTTTTTATGATAGATTTTCTCATTTTCTTTATTTACATATAATACAAATTCACATTCGTACTTGTTTTGATATTTTTGACAAGCTAATGCTAAATTGTGAATAAAAACACCTGCCCCTCCTTCTGAGCCAGTAGTTGAATATGGAACTAAATTAAAACCAATTCTTAAATTCATTTTTTCTTTGGCCTCATAAATTTAATACAGTTTGTTAATACAATAAATATTATGATGGGATAAGCATATTGTGTTGCAAAATTTCTAAATGATATAAACATAAAACCCGCAGAGAGGTTGACAATATAAACAATATACATCCTATTAATTTTCTTACGCAAAATATCAAGAAAATAACATATAAGAGATATTGTAAATGATAAAGACACAAACCCCCAGATGCCTCCAGCCAATCCGAATTGCCCAATAATACCAGGCAAAACATTACCTAAATAATCATCTCCTTCAACCTCCATACGGATATGATTATAATAATCACCTACTTGACTTGCTGGTTTTTCGGGCCAGAGAAGACGCGGAATCGGGTTAATGATGAATAGTAAAAGTTGGCTTTCTCCTAAAGGTTTTTCTGTACGGAGATACTCAGAACATATTACCGTTTCACTAAACATATCATTAGCTATTCCGGTATCTAACTCGTTTTGCCATGTCTGTAAAAATTGATCAATTCTAAGTTTATAAAAAGGTATGCCTTGAGATCTTGTGACGAGCATTACATTTGATATTCCAGAAAAAACAACTATAATGCTTATACACAAAACAACAATTCTTTTCTTATTAAGCATTGTAGAAGCCGGGGGAAATACTATCACTAGAGAAATTAGTCCAATTAACATCATTAAGAAAGGGGAGCGGGTACCCATTGTGAATGCTCGAAACATCGCGTTAAAAGAAAAAAGAAAGAAAGACAACGCTTTTCTCTTGCCATAAATAAGAAGAAATGCTGCTAACATCATGGCAAGAGTCTGAAAGTGAAATAAGAAAAAAGACAAACTTTGCTTGCCTCCAAGCCTTGATGTAGGAAGCCAAGTTGCGTCAGCAGCTCTTCTTCCAGCAAATATTGCATTAAAATCAAGAAAACTATTTGAAATAATATATGGCAATATCCCAATAACTGTAGAAAACAAAATAATTCTTAACAAATGAAATTCTTGACAAACATACATTCTCTGTCTTTTAATATTAATTAGGTTTTCAGGAAAACTATTTTTAAGAATCCAATAAATAAATGAAAATCCTCCCATTACAAAAATCACTGATAAACTTGCCATAACAACGCTTGAAGTTTGAATATTTATATTATGCACATAGTTTGGTGATCTTTTAAACAAAAACAATGCAGCAGGAACTGCATACCAAAAAAGAAATGCCACACAAACAATAAAATAAGAAAGACAATTATAAAGACCATAAAAACGATATTTCAATGAAAATAATGGTAAAATAAAAAGCACGTTTAAGATTAATAATGAAATTATACCAGATCTCACAAGAATCATATCATTCTGAAATGTTGACATTTCACAAAAAAAATACAATAAGATCGAAACTATTATAGAAATTATTGAAACGATCAAATAGTAGTAGTGGAAATTAAAAATATTAATGTGCGCAATATCTTTCATATATTGTTCTTATTGCATAAGCAACTTTTTCGTTAGCTTTTTCAGGAGAATAATCTTTTACCGCGTTTAAACCAGCTTTTACAATTTTATTTCTTTTTTCTTTTGATAACAAAAGTTCTTTTATCGCATCACATAGAACTTCTGGAGACTTTACTGGAATTACTAATCCCGTCTCATTGTTTTTTATAAGTGTCCCTACACAACCACATGCATCTGTCACAATTACAGGCAGTTCTGCCAACATCGCTTCCATTATTGCTTTAGGCCAAGTTTCCCAGTGGCTGGGCAATACATATACATCACTTGCTGATAAATATTTTGCAACTTTATCTCGAGTGACCCATCCGGTTATAGTTGCATCAATTCTATTGAGCTTAATAAATTCTTTTATATACATATATTCATTACTTCCTCCCTCTTTATGTGGCCCTCCTATAATAAGTAAATGTGGCATTGGAAAGTTACTTGGCAGTTTATTTTTTAATAATAAAACTGCTTTCAGCAAATCTCTTATTCCCTTTAATGTATACGTTGTCCCTGAGAAAGCTATGCATAAATTGTCTTTTATACCAATACTTTTCCTTGTTTGCTCTCGTTCTCTCCTTCCTATTTTAAGCCACTTTGCAAAATATTCTGTATCGACAAAGTGGTGATAGCTAAATATTTTAGAATCTGGCACTCCATAGTATTTAAGACATTTTTCTGCTAATAAACCACTTGCTAAAATTCCATCACAGAACGAAAAACTCATTCTCTTTAATTGTTTAATAAAATAATTACGATTTTTCTCATGCTCCAAAGGTCTTATTGTCATTAAAGATAAAATCGGACATTTTAATTTTTTGGCTGCCCATTTAGCAGCTTGTGCGCTTAATGGCATATCTCCTAAAATAAAAACCATATCAGGATGAGGCTTTTCAAACAGATATTTTGCCATGCTCATATCAAAGCTAATAAAAATTTGCGTTCGAAATAAACGTGACTTCCATATTAACGGTTTCTTGCAGAGTGGTTCGACGTAAGTAAATTTATATTCTGCAGGGCCAATATCATGTTTTTCCTGCAATGAGTAAACTATTGAATCTATATTATAGTTTTCTGCTAATGAATTAAATAATATACGTCTTTGATATTCCATCCGATAGCATAGAGCTTTAATTTGTATTCTTTTCATAAAGTACCGAGGCGTTTTCCAGTTATTGTCTATTTTCCGATCGGCACCGAACGACTTAAGATGACTCTACTGAAAATATCCGACAAGGTTTTGCTTATCTGCCGCACAACATCAATGCGAAAGCCCCAGAGTTCCTTGAGTGGGATTTGCAGCACGTAGCGCGAATAGCAGATAAAATAAGCCAGCATTGACGACGTAGCAATAAGCATGGCTAATGCCATCCCGAGACCTTTGTACTTGGGCACAAGAAGAATCCCAAAGCCAACAGCTATCGCGGTTCCAAGAATATTCCCGATCGAACTGGAAATTGAATAACCCAGGCCTCTTAGAGAATTGTCAAATACTGATGCTAACCCGAACAATGAAATTGCAATTATTAAGGGATATGAAATCTTGATAGAATCTATATATTCTGATCCAAAGGCAAATCTTATAAGATATGGACATGCGATCAGAACCATTGTTGTCATTATTGAAATCATAAAATGTGCATACCGGATGTGCAAAGCCATCTCTTTTTTTGCCTTTGAAATATCCGTTTTGGACGCGAGTTTCACAAAGGTCACCTGCACAAAAGCAGAAGCCAGGCCAAACTGACCCATCGCCACTGCAAGGGCGACTGAATATATGCCTAATGATGTGCTATCCACAAATCTCGTAAGAAGCAACCTATCAACATTTAAAAATAATATGGTGGCCAAAGTCGGCAAATGAAGCATCAAACCTCGGACTAATAGTTCTCTAATTAATTTAACATTTAGATATTTTGGTGAGATGTTTTTTCCAGCAACCCACACTCGAATCAGTGTAACAATAAATATGCCAATAAGATTACATGCAACAAAGCCTTTGAGGGACACCCTGTTCATAAACCATAAAACGCACATTCCCAAAGCATACAGGATTGGTGGTAATATTCTTAAGATGTTATACCGAACAAAAGCCTGTCGGCCATGATCAATACCTAATAAACTCATACTAATTAGAGACAGAGGAATTAATGCGATATACCATCTTAAAATTGGAATTGCTTCAATTTTATCCTCAGGTATAAATTTCCGATAGAAGATACAGGCCAATATAATTAAGCCGGCAGACATAGTAACAGAAAGCCAGAAAGTCGAAGAAACTACTTCGTCAAGTTTATATTTATTTTTACTAATCAAAAAAGCGGTTGAAAATGGGATAGATAGATTAAAAAAAGAAACAAGTAGGGTCGGAACCAAAAAGATTACAACCTGCAAACCCTTATTTTCGGGGCCGAGCAAACGGGCAGACAATATTCCCGAAACAATACCAGCAACTTGAATAAGAAAGCTTGCTGTTATAGTGCTGATATAAGCTTTTTTGTTTGACATAAACTCTAATCCCAACGTAGTCGGATATTACGTTAGTGTGTTCTTGCTTGATCCTGTATGATGGATTTGTTTCACGCCAAACGCGCGCGAACGATCAACTCACCGTTTCTCATAAGTAGGCCTACAGCTATGGCAGCAAAAAGGTAGACGCGTCTTCCAAACAGCCTTCGCACTGGCAGGAGTCTATGGTATCCCAGCACATATTTGTAATGGTTTACATACGGCGCAAAGCCAGCACGGAAAAGCAGGTTATTGATAGTCCGAAAATTCCAACAGTACAAGTGCCTATTTATGTCTAATTCAATCGGAGGCCTATAGTGTCCTTCCTTTGGCAAGATCAAGTACAATTCTCCGCCCAGGGCCAGCAGCTCACGCATTTTCCGGAGGGCTCCGAGCGGGTTGTCGATGTGCTCAAGAACGTGTCGGCAAAAGACAATATCCCAAGCTTCAGTCGGCACCTCATCTATAGTATCATAGACTGGGATGCTGCGACGTCTACAGCTCTCTCGAGCTTCACTGCTGATGTCCCAACCTTTCGCCTTGGGGAGCGCTGCTATACCTTGCCCAATGCCACACCCGTATTCGAAGATACGCTTGTGCCTCTCGTCATCGGCAAAGTAGAATCGAGCTGAACCCTCGGCTCGGGCCCAGAAGTACTCGTCGTCCGACATTATCACCCCATGCGTTTTGGTATGGTACTGGTTGTCGTAGTAGTTACTCATTTTTGCCCGTTTTTGGGCATATTTTTCTTGCCTATCTTGCCCAAGCTCCGCAAGTTTACATACCAACCCACATTTTCAGCCCAAAAACCAACATCCACGTGAAAATGAACCTAAAAAAACCAAATTTTCTCTGAAATTGCAATTTTACGCTGCTTTATTTTCCTGGCAGGCCGGCTACGTCGTGCTCCTCCATCAGGCGGGCAAAGAGTGCGACCCTTCTGCCGGCGGATTCCAGAGAGCCACTTCCACAAACTTCTATTTTCAAATTAAGGAACAGGCCAGCCCGACGATCCCGCACGGGAACATCTACCTTCAGCGATTTATCCTGAAGGTCAGGGACTTGGCCATCAGAACGCCAGCTCAACGTGCGAGCGCTACCATCACGGTTTGTAAGAGGCAGGCTGAGACTCAAAAAACCCATCCTGTCCGCCGCTGTAGAAACTGCCTGCCACCACTGGTTGAAGGTCATCGCGCGCCGAAAGTGCAGCTCCGCATCCTCAAAGCCCTTTATCTCATCCTGCACCTGGTGGCTTATGGCGTATTTTTGCTGAAGGCCTGCTATCGTTTCCCTCAGTCGAACCGACCCGACTACACGGAATACAAGAAGCAGCAGTAACAAGATGCAGAGGAATACTATCAGAGAACTAATATTACGTGTTACCATCATAAACATCCCCAGCCCGGCAGCAAGAAGCGTTACTACATATATTGTAATAACCACCTGACGTTGCTTCAGGCCCAAATCGACCAATCGGTGGTGGAAATGCCTGCGGTCGGGTGCAAACATCGAACGGCGTTCAAGAAAACGCCGCAGCATAGAAAAGAGCGTATCGAAGATGGGTATTCCCAAAGCTAATACCGGCAGGGCCAAACCAACCAATACGGGAGATTTCGTCGAGCATAGCACGCTGGAAGAGGCAATTGTAAAACCTAAGAATAAGCTGCCGCAGTCGCCCATAAAAATCTTTGCCGGACTGAAGTTAAAGAACAAAAATCCACTCAAACTTCCGAGCAGAGCGAGCATCAATACCGCCATCACAACCTGGCCGCTATAGATGGCGAAGGCGGCAATGACTCCACAGGCCACTGCTGAAATCCCGGCGGCAAGGCCGTCCAGGCCATCACTGAGATTCACGGCGTTAGTAATGCCAACAATCCAAAGGAGTGTCAATGGCCAGGAGAACCAGCCAAAGTCAAGGGTCAGCCAGTCGGCAACAGTAACAAATTTTATCCGGATTCCAACAGCACAAACTGCGATAGCAGCAACCAGTTGTGCAAGAAACTTTATGCGTGCTCGCAGCCCCTTAGTCCTAATATCGTCAATCAGTCCTACAAAGAATATAAAACCGGCGGCACAAAGCAGCACAGCTATCTTAGGCACAATATCCCGGAATGCATCGCCGATGACATTTGACAGGAACAGCACACAAACAATAAGAGGTATTACAGAGAGAAATATTGCTACACCGCCGATGTGCGATATGGGCTTTGTATGCGTATGCCTTGCACCTGGAACATCGACTATACTGAGTCTGCGAGCAAGCCAGATCACAATCGGCGTAATTACCAGCGCAAGCAAAGCAGAGCCAAGATAGACGGATAGATAGGTTTTCATTTTTTAGGTGTTTGGTATGGGGTATTAGGTGCAGGTTTTAGTCGATGTGCTCCAGGAGGTCGGCGTCGATTTCAATTAGGGCGCCCCGGCCAAGGATAGTGACTTCAAGCACCATGCGGGCTTTTGTGTTGTTTCTTTCGATGACCACACCTTCGGCGCCCATCATAGGGCCGGAGGTAATTCTGCACCGGCTGCCAACGGGAAGGTGAGGGTAGTGATCGATAATGGCTTTGCCAACAAGGGCCTTTTCTATCCTCGTGAGTTCTTGCACTAATCGGTCCTGGTCAAATACTTCGATAGTCTGGCACAGGCGGTTGGTCGCCATCGCCCTATAGCGGTCCTCATCAGTGCCGCAAAAGAACACGTAAGATGTAAAAAGCGGCATCATTACGCGGCGTTTGCGGCCGCCTGAGAAGATAACCTTCTCCCACATCGGCAGGAAATAGCCGATGCCACGGCTCAACATATCCCAGGCAAAGACCTTTTCGAATCGCGCCTTTGTGTGGGCGATCCACCAGGTGCCCGTAAGTTCGGCCAACGATTCAACTTCTGACGTTAGAATGGCTGGATTTTCGGATAATTTCAGCATTTGTCAGCTCTTGGCCTTTAGCGATTAGCTATCAGCCAACCGCTGCCGTTTGCTGTGCGCAAACTCTGTCTCCGTTGGTGCACGCACAACCAATTGTCACTTCTGGTTTCAGTTACCAGGGTTCAGATTCTACTGTTCAGCAAAACCCGTCCTTTATCATTTTTCGATTACGTCGGTTAAGGTATCGGGCTCTGTTATTCAAAGGTTTCCGGGCGGACGGAAAGATCCGCAATAAGCTTTTCTGCCGCCTTGAGCTGCGGACTAAGGCGCAGGCAAATCCTCGCCTCGTGAATCGCCTCGGGCACGGAACCCGTCTCCGCGAGTAATCTTGCCAGCGTCAGGCGCCAGGCGACGTGGCCATAGTCCAAGGCAAGCGCCCGGCGGTAATGTTCAATTGCCGCCTCGTTGTCGTTTTCTCTTCTGTAGATATTGCCCAAAGATGCAAATACCCAGGCTGGGGCATCGGTCTGCCGGCATTTCAACTCGAGCAGCTCGACGACCCGGGCCCGAGCCTGCTCGGCAAGGACCTGGTGCTCGGTGGTATCGGCGAGGATATTCGCGACATGGCTTAGCCAGCCGGTGTTCTCGCCGGCGAGCGCCACAGCCAAATCGGGACGGTTCAAATGGTTCATGCAGACAAGAACTGCCTCACTGAACAGCCTGCCGTCAAGCTCAACAGCCCTGCTGAGATTTTCAAAGGAGGCGTCGAACTGTTGTTCTTCAGCATCGAGAAGGGCAACTACGAAACAAACTGTTGGATCGCAGGGTGCAAGGCGATAGCCTTTTCGTATAAGTTCTGCGCCGCTGCCGGGGTCACCCAAGATAGAGTTTTCAAGCTGGCCAAGAACACAATAGGTCGCCCCATAAGTCGGACAGAGCAAGCGGGCCTTATGGAGCTCCTCAACAATTCTATTGACAAATTTGACAGACGGTCCAGGGATAATAATCGCGCCGGTGTTTGGGTCGGTTATTCGGCTTATAGACTTCCAGCGGTAAACATTGAGCCAATACCGGTACTTGACATTGTCCGGCTGATAATCAGCGGCGGCCGCTGCACTTGAGATTAAGTCGATGTATTCTTCATTGCTCCCCAACCAACCTTTTGCCATAACGCTTTGCTCAGCGGCAGCAGCTTTTTTCCAATGGGCCTCGGCAAGGCGCACGCTGTCTGCATCAAGCAAGACCCAGGCCCAAACTCCGGACATGCAAACCAAAGCAGCGATGCGCAAAACTCTGGACCGTTGAGATATTCCGGCAGCTTGTGGCGTATGATAGCCTTTGCGGCCTATACGGGCCAAAACGACCAAAAGCGCGCAGCAGACCACGGAAGGGATTGCATTAGCCGGCAGATGCTGACCGAAATCGCCCAGACTGTGGAGCATTATCGCCAACAGGCCGAAGCCGAGACCGTATGCCGCTGAGCGAATCGGCACATAGGCGCTCCTCACATTGCGGGCATAGTTTATCCATACTATGATTGCAAAGCCTGCCAGAGCCGCCAGGCCTATGAGGCCCGTTTCCTCAGCAGTCTGGGCATATTCGTTTTCCGCATGGGCCGCTAAAGCGGGTATTGTTGAACGGTCGAACATCGGGTAAACAACCTCGTGTGTGCCCAGCCCCGTTCCGAAAATAGGAAATTTGGTCCAGGCAAGCGATATGTCCTTGACTATCTGCCAACGACCAGACTCAGCTTCGTGTAACTGTCGAAGGGTCGCAAGCCGGTCATAGACCGCATCAAAACCTATGTAGAGTACGCAGATAAATGCGCCCAACGCCATTAGAACCATCACCCAGCCGCGGCCCTTAACGGAGCGCCTTGCACTAAGAGCTAAAGTCGTGAAGGCGCCGGCAATCAGCATGCTCACCATGCCGCCTCGCGTTAGAGATACGAAAACCGTAGCCATACCAATAATTATCACTCCAACAAGAAACCACATCATCTTGGCGGCAGGAGAGCTGATATATTCAAAGACGACCGCCGGCGTGACCTTTTTCCCGGTGAAGGCTTCGTGAACCTTCACCAGAACGAGGCCCAGAGCGGCACCAATAGATAAGTTCATAAATTGACCGTAGTGACTGTGGTTAATGAAGGGGCCGGAGAAAGCCTGTCCCGACCTTGTTGGCACGCACCAGTATATCTGCCCATTGCCGAAAAGGTCCTGAGCAAGGGCCAGGCCGGCGATTGAGCCGGCGATTATGGCAATCGCCGCGAGCAGCCGCTTGATCTGTTCCGGACGGCGATAGATATTTACGACCACAAAGAAGACTGAAGCGACGGCAAACACCAGCCGCAAGCCGTCTCTTGTAGCATTAGGATAGAGACTTAACGTCATCGAAGAAAGCACCGAGTCGGCATTGGGCAAATCACCCAAAAGCTCCCTTTTGACCGCCGCCGTTCCGGGTGAAATCGCACTTACCACGCCGCTCGGAAGGCGAATCAATTGAAATATCGCCACAAGGACAAATAACGCCACCGGAACGTATGCCCAGGACCATACCGGATTTGCACCTTTTCTAAAGACGAGCTTCAGCAAAAAGCAAATGGAGATAGCCGCTGCAAAGACTACGACGACCTCTTCGCTCCAGGCCTCTACCGCACCAAAGGCAAGCGGCATGAACGCCAAAAGGGATATTACCAGCCATTCGATTATCTTATCGAACCTGTCCGCCGGAGCGCCGTTAAGAGCCTCGATGTCGATAATCTGTCTCATTGGTCCACCTCCTGTCGGTTGTGGAGCCAGACGGACACCAAATCCCGGCCGTTTGCTACTCTCGACGGGTTTTCGATGCAGACGAGGCGGGCAAGGTCTTCATCCAGTTTGGCGCTTATAAGCCCAAAGGCAGCTCGCATCAGAGGCCTGCGGCTGTTAAGGTCGTGCGAATCTGTCGCCACAAGACTCGCCCAGCCGGAGCTTAGAATGTGCCACGCAGCCATCTCGACTTCCGAGCCGAAACAGCCCAATAGACTGGCGGCTGTTATCTGTAGATGCGCAGAATGTGCCAGCCACTTCAAGATCGTTTTGGGCCGTCTGTTCAGCGTGTTGTGTCTTTCGGTGTGCGAGATAATAGGTGTAACGTTAAGAGCGACAAGTTCTTTGATAAGCGGCTCTATGTCCACGAATACGACATGAGGCAGCTCAAGAAGAATATGCTTGCCTGTGTCAGCCAGGGTGAGTATCCGGTCAGACTCAAGCAACTGTGGTATTCGCTCATCCACCCTCACCTCAGCGCCGGGTAAAACAGTTAAAGGCATCCGTTGCTCTGACAGCATCCGGTTCAAATCTGCAACGGCCTGTCTGATTTCAGCGGTACTGTAAGCACCGTCGAATCGGCCGAGCTGATGTGGCGTCGCTATGGCGGTGGATATGCCGTCGTCGACAAGTGCTTTGCACAATGCTTTGGCTTCGGGCATAGTTGAGGGGCCGTCGTCAAGCCCGGGCAGACAGTGACAGTGAACATCCACATATTGTGATGCCACAAACCGCCTCAAGCAACCATCTCGGTCGCCAGCCAATTCTTTATCCGTTGACCGTCCCATTTAGTACCTCATCTATCTCTTACGCCGTCCGTCGATCCGATGCGACAGATGTCAATTTTTCCTCTTGCCCCTCGCTTTTCTTCTTCTTATGCCCGTACCCATATCCGTAATATCCATAGCCATAATGGTAGTAACCGTACCGGCCTTTCCTGCGGGGGACGTCGTTGACAATCGCCCCAAGGATATGCGCACCAACGCTCAATAGTCCGTCACGGGCATGCTGAGTAGTCTTGCGTGTAGATTTTTCAGCGCGAAGAACCAAGAGCGTAACGTCGCAGATCGCCCCGAGAATGCACGCGTCAGTCACCGGCATCACCGGTGGCGAGTCGATCACGACACGGTCGTACTTCGAAGATAACTCTGATATAAGCTCGACAAACATTTCGCTGTTAAGCATTTCGGAAGGGTTGGGCACATCTCGTCCGCAAGGCAGAATGTCAAGGCCGGCTATCGAGCTGGGCCGAATAGCCTTATCTAATGTCGTGGCGCCGGCTAAGACATTAGACAGTCCCGGTTCCTTTGTCATCTCAAATATCTCCTGCTGCATCGGTTTACGAAAGTCGGCGTCAAGTAGAATCACACGTTGTCCGGCCTGGGCCATTGCAATGCCCAAGTTGCTAACAAGCGTGGTCTTGCCGTCCCCTGCGCCCGGTGAGGTGACAAGCACCGTCTTGGCCTTGCCCTTTGGCACGCTAAAGAACACAGCCGTCCGAATCGTCCGGTAGGCCTCAGCAGCAACCGATGTCGGTTCCAGATGGACACTCTTTCCCCGAGCCGCTATCGTTTGCTTTTTCGGCATGGAGGGAACTACACCCAACATGGGTATGCCAAGAACCGCCGAGATTTCCTCTGCTGATCGCAGCCGCTGGTCGGTCCAGGTACGAAACAGACCAAGACCCCCGCCAAGCATCAGGCCCAGGACGAGAGCTATTGCCATATATCTCGCTTTTTGTGGTTTTGATGGTTTGTCGGCAGGTCGAGCGACTTCAAGTATGCTTATGTTGAGGGCGCCAACATCTTCTGTTACATTTAAGTCTCTGATTCGCTCGTTAAGAATGTCGCAATCCTTCTTTGTCTGTTCCCAGTCGGACTGGAGTATTGTGTACTCAGCGAGCTGTTCATTGAGCAGAAGGGCTTGCCGGCGCTGGTCTTCAAAGTATTGGGCTATTTGACTTTCCCTTTCCCTGGTGGCAAGGTACTGTTGTTCTGCCACGGCAAGCTGGGCCTTTGCGAATTTTTTGTCGAGCTCGGCAAGCTGCTCGTTGACGTGAGCTATTTCGGTCTCAATCGCCGTAACTGCCGGATGACCGGCAGTCAGCTGCCTCAAGCGGTCTGCACGGCGCCGCTGCAATTGATCCAGCTTGGATTTGAGCTCCGCCTCTTCACGGTCCATGGGAATATAGATGCTCCTGGTCCTTTCAGCCTCGACAAACTGCTTAAACCCGACCGGGTCGCTGATCATTCTCTCGGTGGATTCGTAAAGAGATTTGCTCTCAACGGTTGCAAGCTGGGCCTCCGTCAAGACTATCGACAATCTTTCGAGCTTTTGCAGTATGATATTGCCACGATTGCTTTCAAATGCCAGCGCCTCATTTTCCTTCTTGAAGTCCATCGTAGCCTTGAGCTGTTCGGTAAGTTCGCTGCTGCGTTTGGCCTTTTCGGTTTGAAGGATTTTCAACACCTCCGCCGAGGTGCTGCGTTTAGTCGTTGCGTGATAAGTTATGAAAGAGTCCACAACCGCGTTCACCAACTGAGCAGCTTCGGCCGGCTTGGGTGAATCTGACGAAACACTGATAATGTCGTCCTTTTTGCCGACCGACACCTCCAGGCCTCTTTTCTTCAGGAAGGCAATGCGGTTGTCAACGTCTTCAAAAACCTTCATTTGTTCCATGTTAGCGCCGGGTGTTTTCAGTGCGGCGGTAAGTATGGGAGTCGATTTCAACAGCTCAGCCTGGGTATAGAGATAATTCTTAGACTGGGTCATAACACCTTGTTCCGTCTCGCTCATGATCTTAGGGCCGCTCTGCTCAACGTAGAGCCTGGAGGTGCTCGTATAAATAGGCGTAGCTTTGAAAATATATGCGAAAGCTCCTGCCAGAACCACAACCGTAGTCAGGAGCACAGTCCAGCGGCTTCGCCATATAATTTGGATCAAACTCTCAGGCATAATACCCGGAGCCGGCAGCGCCTCCCCGTATGAGCTACTCTCTGCAACCTCGTTGTGGTTTTCATTATGGTTTATCATATCGGTTCTCACTTTATCTCTGTGTTACGTTCAATTTGCTAATCCCTAATCACCACCCCAGAGATCGCCTAAAGGTACGTACGCACCAAAGTTGATCCTAAACACCTTATCCAGGAACACGTTCTTACGCGTTCTGGGCGTATGCTCCACGGCAACGATATCACCAGGCTTTATGAGGATGCCTAACGCTTCGGTCATCCTTGAACCTTTCACCAGCGGGAAGATTGCGTGGACAATCGTACGATCCGGCTTCATTCGATAGACTGTGGCATAGCGAGGCTTGGCAGCCTGATTAAATCCGCCGGCAAAGCCCAATGCCTGCATAAGGTTGTACTGAGTATCGGGCGGGTATGGGAAGTTGCCCGGCTTGTTAACCAACCCCACAACAGTAACAAGCGGCAGCTCCAGTCGTTCAACTACGACAGTATCACCATCCTGCAGCGCAACGTCAGCGAAGGGGATATTAAGCCCCTTGACCGGTAGAACCAGCGACTCTGGTTTACAAGTGCGTCTTTTTAGGGCGTCCTGGTGTCCTGTGTTCGACCGGGAGTCGGGCGATTCGATAAACTGCTTGTAGGATTCAAGACCAACAACGGTTTGGAGATCTTGGGCCAGCGCAACCAGTTCAGGTTCGAGACTGAGAGTCGAAAAACGTTGATCCTTCTCGCCCAGGTATCTAACCAAGGTATGCCTGTGCAGCTCACTTCTTATATCAACATTCTTTACTCTCAAAACTTTCCCATCATAACCTACCAGCAGCACACCCTTTGTGCTCTTGGAATTCAACTGCCCAAGTGTCAATCGGACCTTTATCTGTTCGGAGCTAACAGAACGCGGCCCGAGCAGTATCCCCTTGCCGGCACCTGACTTGGGCAGCTCTTCCGCCGCTCGAACAGTTGCACCATTGCGGTCCTCGGCTCGAGAAGCGTTATTGATCGCATCCGACGGTACTGACTGACACGGTCTCTCCTCGTTCTCCGCTGCCTCGGGGGTGCGGATTATCCGTATAAGGGCTGCTCCCGCTCCCTCAGCGACTACTATACCTTCGGCTTCCATAAGAAGCGCCACAAGGGACATCTGGTCACTGCGCAGCGAATATATCCCCGGTTTTTGAATGGCGCCGCCAATAGAAACCCTGGCAGTCTCGTACTCGAGTACCTGTGCAAACACAGAAGGCCGAGTTACGGTATACTCGGGATGGTATGCGTCGATAACGGCCGATTCTATTTCGGCGAGGGATTTTCCTCCTGCCTCTATTTCGCCGACTACCGGTAGTGTGATCGCCCCTTTTCTGCCGACCCTGCATACGTACGGAGTGGTCTCCTCAGAAGCCTTTGATTCCTCGGCCGTGACAACCTGCAATATGGTGGGCATAGTCAGCTCCAGCACATCACCTGGTATAACACGGTAGGGCCCGCCTCCTATCTTCGCCCTCACAAGGCGATCGACATCTACGACGGGGCGGGCAGGACCGGCATTCTCGAATTCAGCCAGCCGCTCTGAGGAAGGAAGACGGACCCGGTCACCACATCCGGCCACGCAGATTGATAGCAGGAAGGTCGCAAAAAGATTAGCGAAGACTTTGGTCTTCGATGTACGTACAACACCCAGAATATAAGTCACGAAGTTCACTTTCAAACACCTCCATCCTTTTCGAGATAAGTACCACAATCCTCTTACGGTACTACATCGTATTTTCAATCACCCAAAGCTTTTCATTTTTAAAAGCTGACGCTAAACAGGTTTAGCCAACTTCTTGGTCTCCAACTGAAATTTCCGGCATATTTGTTCAAGTTGATTACGATTACATGACCTAATCCACGTTCCACTCGAGCTCAGCGCCGTAGTATAAGAGGCGGGCGGAAAGGACTACGCAACGGCGGTCTATACGGTATCCGTATTGGAGGCCGCGACATTGTGCCTAATAGCACCGCCAGGCCTAAATCAGCTTCAGCCCCACTTTCACTATCGACTGCTGATATACTTGTGCTTCGCAGTGTGAAGGGGTTAAACAAGCGCAACTCACCCAACAGTGCCTCGTTGGTTGTGCTGCTTGAAGCTGCGTCTGCGCGCGCCGCGGCACCAAGCCCTGCGATAACCGCCAAAGCCAATGCACCTAACAGTATTGCCGAGATAATGCTAAACTTTCCTTTGTTGCTTCTTACCAATACATCTTTCATGTCGTCTCCTTGTTTATTGTAGCGCTAGTAGCGCCAAGTACTAATTAGTCCATTTTATTAGTGACTCGTGCCCTCGAGCCACTTATCAACTATGATTTTAAGGTCACCGAAATTCACCTCTCCGTTGCGGTCACGGTCGGCGCCGTTGCACCAGGAACAGGCGGTACAGCCGGAATCACGCCAATTATCCGCTAAAAAAGCGAAGTCGGCAAAGTCCACACCTCCGTCGAGGTTCAGGTCTCCCGGACTAATCAGCTCACCAAGAACCGTGAGCATCTCCCCGGCGTATGCGTAGTACACTGAACCTTCCTGGCAAAGGTGCTCCCAGACCTTGCCTTCCGAGCTTATGGAGTCAAGCAGGACCTGACGCCCGGCAAGGATGGCATCGTCCACCTCCAGCACCGGATTTGCGCCGGATGCAGCAATAAGTCCAAGTGTGCCAAAAATCGTACCTTCCGTGTAGCCGCTCACCGCCTGACCCGA
This sequence comes from Planctomycetota bacterium, assembly GCA_030641115.1. Classification (GTDB taxonomy): domain Bacteria; phylum Planctomycetota; class Phycisphaerae; order Sedimentisphaerales; family Anaerobacaceae; genus DAOWID01. The sequence continues at coordinate 25,779 of DAOWID010000186.1, forward strand.
GCCGCCGTCACCATGGTCGAATCGCCAATAGAAAGCCCCTTCGCCGGGGACCTGGTGGCCGGCAAGAAGACCCGGCAATGCGGCTAAGGTCACCAAATTCCAATATGGCCTGCCCGTTCCAGAGGGATCTACAAACGTGGCATCAAGGGGCCCGGTTCGCGCCAAGGCCCAGGTTGCAACACCGAGAGCCATCGTCGGCAAGCTCGAAGAGTCATCATCAACCTGGGCGAGCCAATCGATCAGTCCTTCCCGCCAGATCTGCTTATCTTCGGCGCCAACGTAGAAGGCGGCAATCGTGTGATGTGCCATGTAGAACACCGCTGTGGATGGCTCCGTGCCTCCAAACAGAGAGATGTAACCGACAGTACCATCAACATCACGCTTCACATTATAATAGAAATCGCTCACCGCCGTCCGCCAGACATTGCTGGCGGGGTCGCTCGAAATTTCGCTCAAACCGGTCAAGGCAAAGGCCTCGTCACCATAGAAGTTGCCACCAGCGGCCCAAAGAATGTAGTCCCCACCCAATTCAGCGGAATCCTTGTAGAAACCGTCGCAGGTCAGCTCATAGGCACTGGCCATTCCAGCGACAATTGAGCCGGTAAAGTCGGCTTCCGTCGGCCAGCTTCCGGTACTAGCGCCGCTCTTTATCTGTTCGGCATCGAGTCTGTCTGCAACAGCCTCAATTGCCTCACCGATAGACGAAGCCAACAAGGGCGATGCGCTAAACATTAGCACCACTATGACAACTCCATTCCGAATAATTCGCCATCGTTGACGCATTCTATGTTACCTCCTTGAGTGCATTTCCAGTTTTCAACGGAATGCAAATCTGAAACTGTGACAACTTAAGACTACAACTGTCACGCTAACTTGTTACGTTTTCGCCTGAGCAACAGCATTCCCGTTCCCAACAATAGCAGTGAGACGGGCTCAGGAATAACTTGAAGTACTTCGCCGCCATAGGTGTAGTACGAGGCCCCCCCTGACCATGTGTGTTCGTAAACAATGCCGGTTGAAGCTACACCCGAAGCCAGCGCTATTCTTCCTGCCAGGATGCCACCGGTAGAACCACTGCTCGCAATAAGACCCAGAATGCCAAAAACGGCATCTTCCGTGTAGCCACTCGCCTCATAACCCGGACCTGCCGCAGTATGGTCGAACCTGTGATAGAAAGAGCCTGCGTACGCGCCGGAATCGGCCTGGTGACTGCCAAGAAGCCCCGCCAAATCGCTGAGGGCGACACCCTCCCAGTAGGCTTCACCGACAAGGCCAAACGGATCTACCCTTGTCTCGTCCATCGGCCCTGTCTCTGCAAGTGCCCAGGTTGCGACGCCTAAGCTCATGACCGGATAGAGAGCTTCATCGTCAGCGATCTTGGAGAGATACTGAATGAGACCCTCACGCCAAATTCCTGCGTTCGCCGCCCCGACCATGTCCGCTCCAACCGTATGCTGCGCAACGCAAAACACCGCGTTCGAACGATCTGTACTCCGAAAACCGGCGATGTACGCAAATGTATCGAGGCTGTCATAGAAGCTCTTCGCCGCATTAGCATAGCTCGAATCGCCCGTAATCGCAGAAACCCTGGCCAATCCATAGGCTTCGTCACCGTAGAAGTTGCCTCCTGCTGCACCAACAATGTAGTCTCCGCCGAGCTGCGCGGCGGTTCTGTATGCGGCTTTGCCGGTGATTTCATAGGCGTTCGCCAGCCCTGCTACAATCGAGCCCGTGAAGTCCGCTTCACCCGGCCATGCCCCGTCAAGACTTTGCTCGTTTACCAACCGGTCCCCTATGGCTTCAATCGCCTCGCCAATCGGCAACGCCATAGCAGTATTTGCGACGCTTGCCGCAAGCAGCATTCCAACGGTACAGATAGCTAATAGTAATCGCTTCATCATCATAATCCTCCATTGCCCTGTTTCTGTTTCTTTGGTTGAATACACTCCATCAAACCATATATATTGTTCTTCTGTATTTTCCCGATTACAGAAAGACGTTAGAAAGAAAACCCTACACTCCTACACCTCATCCGTTTGCAACCTTTCTGTTGCTGATAGTCAACAATAGTACTTTCCTATTATACCATAAATTCGAGAGTCGCAACTGTGGAAACTACGTATTTTACGTCATTTGCCTATTTTCACGCCAAAATGGGCGATTTTTCCGCAAAAAATTTTTTAAAAAAGCCAGAAATATGGAAAAAACCACCGGAGAAAACAAAACATTGCCCCAAGAAAGCGATATTACTGTACTGTCCCGCCGGCTAAGCCAGCTTCATCTCGATCGCTCGTTTGACCAGGTTGACCACACTGTTGACACCAAACTTTCTCATGATACGGCTGCGGTGCACTTCAACGGTTCTTACGGAACGTTTGAGCAAGTACGCCATTTCCTTGTTGCTCTTGCTCTCTAAGATCAAACGCAGAATTCTCATTTCCGCCCGGGTGAGCGATTTGTCCAAAAGCGAATCAGGCGGACTAATCCGCCTTAGTGTGGACTCAACAGCAGAGAGCAAGGCTTGTCTTTCCAGGGGCTTTTCCATGAAATCGTCCGCTCCTTTTTTGAAGGCCTTGACAGCTATCGGCACGTCGCCGTAGCCGGTCACAAGCAGAACCGGCACCCATGGTGCGCGACGTTTGACCTCAGTCAACAATTCTATGCCGTCCATTTCGGGCATTTTCACATCAGTGATGAGTAAATCGCACTTCTGCAAATCGAATTGTTTGAGGCAATCGGCTGCGCTGGCGAAACACCTAACTGCGAAGCCGTTTTGCTCGAGAGTCCCGCCGACGGCCTTACGTACACCTGGCTCATCATCAACAAAAAAAATATGTTGTTTTGCGCTGCTTGTCATTTTCTGCCTGCTGAACTTAACCCGCCTTCGCCGGGGACTTTTAGCTGCCCGGCTTCGCTATATTGCCCAAAATAACAAATTCCTATACTATCAAGTTCCGCACCACGATTGCGAAGATTGGCCATCCCCTTCGGTATTTCCGGTCTCCGTTTCCACTCCTCCATTATCATGTTCTTTAAGCCTTCTGCAAAATTACAGGTTAGGCCTACTTAGAAAAGAAAAAATCGTTTTTTGATTTTTTCTTTTTAACAGCAATGTATTCTGCCGTAAGTGGTTAGCTGATTATTGAAGAAAATCATAAAAAAGATTTTCTTCAACAATATAGGCCTAACCTGCAATTTTGCAGAACTCATATGTTCTTTTGCCTGCTCAACCAACTGCCTCGCTCCATCGGCATCTAAAGCAAGACCCCTAAATGCCTTGGTGTACAGCGGATTACTCATTATAACCAGCATTTAGGTACTTTAGGTAGAATAGCATAGTTAGGTGGAATAGTCAATATTACATTCTAAAGATTTTCGACAAATTCGGAGCGCCCTGTATTTACCAAAAGGCTGACCTGACGGCCAGAATTGCTCTTCTGAAGTTGCCGAAGTCGGCTACCGAGTCTGTCTGTTAGCTTTTGCCGGCCTTACTACGATTCCCATAACATTAGAAAGGCCCGTATTTGCACTATTTGATCAGAGGTCACAACTTCTGATTGGAGGATGCGCTCTGGTCCTCGCCTATCTCTTCGTCAGAACAAAGTCACTGCTGGCCCCGATCCTCTTCCACGGCATGGCAAATACCTGCTACGCCATCACGGCAGCAGCCCTCGCCTGAAGCTGCCGAAGCACAATTCTGTGCCCGCAAGTCTGAACTTGTCCTGACCCGCCGCTGTAAAGTTCGCCGGCCACTGCGCTAACTCCCACCTTTTCCCGCAACTTCCCGCCCTTTCCCACCAAACGCTCCTACGTCCCCGGCACCGAGATTATCCAGGAGGACCTTATTTTTTCATCGTCCGACACTCATAAAGGCCGCCGGCGGTTCTCCAGGCGTGGGCCTTGAACTTGACGGTAACCCTGGTTTTGCCCTTAGTCAATTCCGCGGGAATGTCGTAAGTTTCAGTGAAGAACCTGCCGGGGTGATTTTGATTGAGGTCCTCGGTGGCGATTTTTTTGTCGTCGATGAGGATGTCGAAGTCTCGATCGGGCCCGTCGGAACCCCAATAGAGGCAGGCGAGCCTAACGGGGGTATCAGGCAGCACTTTCATCTCAAAGCTGAACCAGCCGCCGGACCTGGCGTCGCGCCAGTGGCGGTTGCGAAAGAGGCCCTTGTGCGTATTCTCGCCTTTGAACTCGTGGTCGCGTTCGGGCTGCATCTGGCCGAGCACAATGTGGTCGATAGTGCGGGCCTCGAGCGCCTTGCCTTCGGCCCGCTCGGCCCCGAAGCGATCCTTCATTGCCTTCCAGTCCTCCTGACTGAACCTATCCCAATACACCATATATCGCTGATAGTGCATCTTGTAGAATGGAATAAGTCTCATATCCTCGCTCTTGTCCACGCCGGGTGTTCTCAATACCGAGCCGGTCATAACAAATGTCCCCGGTTCACCGCGCGCCCTGAGATAATCCCCAATCCTTTTCTCGCCCGCTACCAGTACCGGTATAGGCGGCGAAGGGACCTGGTCAAATTTGCCGCGATTCTCGGCGTGGGGGTCAATATCCTCGATACCATCGATGCCCAGTGCTCCGGCAAGCAGAACCGGCCCATAGAAAAATGCGACCTTGTTGGGATTGTCCGGCATAGCTTCGGTGCGGAGCTTCATCGCGAGGACGAGAGCGATTTGATCACCCTTCTTCCACGTTCGTTCGACGGTCATATAATCGCCGGGCGACGTGGTGACGAGGTGCGGCTTGTCGTTGACTGAGAGCTTCACATCGTCCGTGGCCCAGTGCGGGCGGCGGATTTTCACGGTGAGCTTGAGCGCCTTATCAGTAACAAAGCTGAGTTGAACACGACCATCGAGGGGATAGCGGGTTTGCTGTGTAACAGTAAGGCCCTTGTCTCGATAGTTTAGCACCGATGGGATAAAGAGGTTCACGTACAACGCGGCGGCGTCATAGAAGTAGATGCTGTCGCCGTACTTCACGTGGTTTTCCATACCTGTACCGGTGCAGCACCAGAAAGAATCGTAAGGTGTGTTGTACGTCTTGAAATGCCCGGACTTCAACGGGCAAAAATATATCATCATCCCCTGTTCCGGGTCCTGGGAAGCAAGAATGTGATTGTACAGGGCCCTTTCATAGTAGTCTGCATATCTTGCGTGAGGGGCCATTGCGAAGAGCTGGCGCGTGAGTTTTAGCATGTTGTGGGTATTGCAGGTCTCAGTGGTGTGCACGCTGAGGTGCTTGCTGAAATCTTTCGGCCCGAAGAAATACTCGCCGTCCGTATTGCCGCCGTTGACGTATGTGCGATTCCGGACAATCGTCTCCCAGAAGAAGGACGAAGCTGTGTTGTAATGGTCTTTGCCGGTGAGTCTGTAGAGTCGGGCCAGCCCGATTAGCTTGGGAATCTGAGTGTTGCTGTGCAAACCGGTCAGTTTGTCTTCTTGGCGGGCAAGCGGATCGAGCACACGGTGATGATAGAACCTCTCCGCGAGCTTAAGGGCCTTTTCATAACCGGTAACGGCATAGATCTCGGCAAAGGCCTCGTTAATGCCGCCGTGCTCGCAGTGCAGCATTTTCTCGAGCTGCTCATCGGTCAGGCCTCCGACCATGTCCCAGGCCCAGTCGGTGGATTTAGTCAGAATATCTTTCGTTTTTTCATTGCCGCAGTACAAGTAGGCATCGACCAGACCCATATAGAGCTTGTGCAGGTTGTACCAGGGGACCCAGATTCCGTTGAGGTCGAAGCCTTTTGAGCGGATATCGCCGGCCTTTATCTCGGCGAATACTTCCCGGCAGCGTGGAAACCCGCCCACAAAGCCATTGCCCCAGGCCTTCTGGCATTCAGTTAGTTCATCGACGATGTAATTGACGCGATCGAGCAGGCGCTTATCGGCGGTGGAGGCGTAGAGCTTCGATACGGCGGTAAGATAGTGCCCCAGAGAGTGGCCTGAGATGGTGGCGGTTTCCCAGCCGCCGTAGGTCTCGGCTTTGGGCTTTAGGCCGGCAAACTCGCGAAAACGCGATAGGAACCGGTCCGGCTCTAACGACAGCAGGTATTTGGCGTCAAGCTCCATCGCGGCCTTGAAGGGACTATCCAGAAGACGAACGTCACGCAGGCCAAAGGCATAGGCCTTCTGCGGGGCTTTGTCTTTCACCTCCAGCGGCTGATTCGCCACCAGTGTATCGGCCCGGACATTCACGCATAGACTCGCCAATAAAGAACCTATCACCGTTAAGAGGTATGCCTGTCTTGTCATTTTTGCTCCATTCTAAGAAGGTTTTTCGTCAGTTCCTGCACAATAAGGGATCAGATATCTGATAATCCCCTTCCGCTCTGCCCTTGTTCGCCTGCTGAACGGCCTTTTGGGCCATCATAGTCGTAACGAAAGTAATCGATGTCGATATGGCCCTCGGCCATCCTGTCATTCCAGCAGTAGAAGCCGAGCCTGTCGCCACGCCAGCGGCCGAACTTCAATTGAAACTCTTCGCCAAACGGCTTATAGGTCTTCCCGTCCAGGCTGTATTCGTAAAAGGCCTTATCACCATCGTTTTTCGCGCGGTAGTAAATCACATCCTTGCGGATCACCGGCCCTTCCTTCACCTTGCCGTTGTTGTTGAAGACCAGCCTCTTGTTTCCATCATCGTCCACGCTAATTCCAAGCAGCACGTATTGACCGCTGTGACGGCAGAATCCTGCCTGCTGGCCCGGTTTCATCCCGCTGATATCTACTCTCGCTGTCACCACGCCTTTGCCTTTGCCCATCAATCGCTGGCTGATCGTGTTACCGGCATTCCAGAATCCTCCATTGTTCACCGGAACGTTCGCCTTCAAACGCAAGGACCCCGGACGCTCCGTCAAGCTCCAGCGGTCATCGCGTGGGTTGTGGTTCCACTCCCACTGCGGCCCGAGCTTCGCTGCTTCAAACTCGTCGTCGGTCTGCGGCGCATCGATGGGATATCCCTGAATCGGCTTTTTCCACTGGTGTACCGTGTTGCCGATTCCATTGCCGTCCGGATCCTCGCCCAGCACCGGCCAGCCGTCCTGCCACTTCACCGGGATAAGCCACTGCGAACGGCCTTCATACGAGCTGCCCGTCGTTCTGCCGGCGAATGTCCCCTTTATCTTTTCGCGGTGCTGCACTAATTGGTGAGAATACCACCAGGAACCCTCAGCCGCCTGTACGAGTGCTCCCTGGCAGACACTACGGCTAACGCCCTTGCCTCGCTCCATAACGATTCTGCGCTCGAACGGGCCGTAGATGCTCTTTGAACGCAGAACGAGCTGTTTGCGGTCGCCCTCGATCCACTCGGCCATGAAAATGTAGTAATACCCATCGATCTTGTATATCTTGGCTGCTTCGGCGCCATGCCCGTGATAAATCACTTTGCCTTCGTCAAGAAGCGCCTTGCCGTCCCAGCTCATCCTGAACAATCGTGTCTGATTCATCTCATAAACAGGATCACGTCCGAAGTTACATACCAGGTAGGCCTGCTTTTCATCGTCATCCCAGAACACTGCCGGATCCGTCCAACGTGTTTTCTTGAGCATGCAGATCGGCCTCGACCACGGGCCCGTGATTTTGCCGGCGGTGCTCATGTAGAGGCCTGATTGGGTATCGATGAAATAGCAGTACCAGCGCCCGCCGTGATGGCCCAGGTCCCCGGCCCATACGCCAACGCGATAGCCCGACATCCGGTCGAAGTTGTATCGGGGCTCCCAGCTTAGCTTGTCAAAAACGTGACCGATTATTGTCCAATTCACCAGATCCTCCGACTCCAGCAGCGTCATGCCGGGGGCGTAATGGTTGGTCGATGTGATCATGTAGTAGGTGTCACCGGCCTGTTCGATGTCCACGTCGGGATAGTCGGCATTGAGAATCGGATTCTTGTATGTCCCATCTCCCTGATCACCCCACGAACCAATCTGCGGTTCTCCCCGACCGTTGCAACTGAGCGCCGCAATAAACAGCAAGCTAATGAGTTGACATTGCCCCTTTGCCATGAATGCACCTTTCGATCCGTACTAATACTTTGTCAAGGTTGATTTTGGGGGTCGTCATTGCGAGACCCGAAAGGCCGTGGCAATCTCCGGCCCTCGAGCGGTTTGAGATTGCCGCATCGCTCTTCCGCCTCCTCGCAATGACACCTGCTCATTCCACCCTGACAGAACACTATGCTTCTGTCAAGAATACCGCATTATACATTCTCTGACCGACATTTCCCACACAGTTTCCCGCACAAAAACTTAGTATTGTCCCAAAGTTTGTGGGCAACCTGATTGTCCACTTTCCGAACAACCAATTGCGTTTATTGCTTTATCAGCTACCGGCAGAATCGCAAACCCATAGGCTCTCCTGTGCCGGACAAGAATTTACTATTGCTTTTGCCCGACAATAATTTTACTATCTCCTCGCCGGCACGCAGGATTGGGCAACGCAGGCGTGCGACCTGAGCGCCGTGTCGGTGCTATACAGAAGAACGGCTCTGGGAGACCCTCGGAGCCGTTTTCTTACCTGCTGTTAGCCCTAATGCGATAAACGCTTTTTTACCCGATAGTCTTTTCCCCACAAATCTTGGGACGATACCAAAAACTTGCAAAGTCAAAAGTGCTCCGGTACTCCCCAATCCATAGGCGATCTAATCGCCCCGGAATTAGAACTTTTCAATCAGGAAATATGCCGTGGTATCTATGGCTCGGAAAAAAACACGATGAAGATGGACGGTATTGTCAATGGTTTTCAGGAAGCCGAATCGATCTCTTCATTCTGCTACGCTGGCCGTCGTGTGCGTTTCTCGGTCGAGCGCAACGCTTTGACGCCCCCTCTGTACTATATTCTTGATGATGTCTCTTCGGCTGACAATACCAACCAGTACCCCCTTGGAAGTGACGGGAACCCTCCTGAAGTAGTTATTGATCAAACACTCGCATACTTCCGACAAACTCTCCTGCTCCTCAAAGGAAACCGCCGGTTGCGTCATATAGTCGCCGGCCGTTTTGCTTGCCACATCTTCATTGGTCTCCCACAATCTCAGCACGTCTCTTTCAGAAACAATCGCGACAAGCGTCATATCGTCTTCAACAACCGGGATACCGCTAATGTTGTGCTTTATTAATACTCCCAGCACTTCATATATCGGCGTATCTGTCTTCACGTAGATTACATCTTCGGTCATAACGTCTTTTGCGGTTATCATCCGCCTTACTCCGTTTTCAAAATCCTCAATGCCCACTCAATTGTTGTTATCGAACGTAGAACGCTCAACCTAAGCGCTTTCCAACGAGATAATCCCTACTACGACCAAATATGTGCCGCTTCACCGCCCGCCGTGAAAAGCAGCCAAGGTCCCGGATTATCCGGATGTGCCGTTTGGCCTGTGCCGGCACGTCATTCTTGCGGTCGTCTTATCGGCCATTGATACTCTCTGCTGCTGTATCAGGCTCCACACGGGCCGGTTCCTTTTTTCAGTCTGCGCAGCGGAATCTCGATGGTGACTTAGGGCGTCAGTTTTCGCTTGATTCTTGATCTACTGCCGGTTTACAATCAGTTTACAGTCAGTCTGCAACTGGTTTCTGATGTCAGATAAAAAAACCGCGTTTGAAAAACGGTCAAATATGGACGCAGTTCTACTAAACAGCATAAGTAAATCCTTCGGCGATGTCCACGCCGTGCACAATCTCACCGTTACGGTTCCAACGGGCAGCATCTACGGCTTCCTCGGCCCAAACGGCGCCGGCAAGACAACCACCCTTCGGATGATTATGAATATTATCCGCCCGGACAGCGGCGATATTGAGCTGCTGGGCCATCGCTCAATCGCCAAAGCCAGGGCCCGCATCGGCTATATGCCCGAGGAGCGGGGGTTGTATCGCAAGATGACGATCGCCAAGGTGCTCTCATTCGTGCCGCCTTTGACGCCAATGGTGATGATACTGCGCCTTTCGGCCGGTTCAAACGTTTGGGTAGGTGAGATCCTCGCGTCAATAGCTCTCTTGGTAGTAACCGTCCTCGTGGCGATGTGGGCCGCCGCTAAAATCTTCCGGACCGGTATCCTTATGTACGGAAAACGTCCCGGACTTCGGGAAGTGTTCCGATGGCTGAAATACGGTTAGTATTTTGTTACCTATGATCGCTCAACTGCAAAAAAGTTCGTTGATTAACGCATGATTATAAGAGCTGTTGCCTTAAAGCGTTAAATCCAAAAGAATTACAGGTGTTATTTCTTATCACCCGAACAACGTGAGCAAGCTCCTCTACAATCTGGGCAGAAAGATCGGGCCGAGGGTTCGCAAGGCCAAGTGGATATGGCAATCGATGACCGGAACCGAAGCCGACGCTATCAAAGTCGAGAACGACGTCGGCCGAGACCTCGCCCACGAGATCAGACTACACTTGAAGCCCGATCCCGAACCTCAAATCGAGCAATTACTCAGCAAAATCGGGCCCCGCCTGGCAGCCTCCGTCGCCAACAGGTTCCGAACCTTCAGCTTCGAGACCGTCAAGGGCAGCGAGCCCAATGCCTTCGCCCTGCCGGGAGGCTTCATCTTTATCACCCGCTCACTCGTCGAGCTCTGCGGCGCCAACCCCGATGAGGTCGCCTTCATCCTCGCCCACGAAATGGCCCACGTCATCCGCGGACACGCAATGGACCGCATCATCAGCAACACCGCCATCTCCACCGCCGCCAGAATCACGCCCGCGCGCGGCCTCCTGTCCGGCTGGCTCCAAAAAGTGGGCGTCCACTTCCTCGAAAGCGCCTATTCTCAGGACCTCGAATCAGAAGCCGACAAGCTCGGCACGCGCCTCGCCGCCGCCGCCAAATACGACCCAAACGCCGCCACAAGACTACTCTCCCGCCTCGCCAAACTCGCCGACGCCCCCAAAAAATTCTACCTCGGCCACTATTTCTCCTCACACCCCCCCTACAACATCCGCATCCAGACCATCAACCGCCTCCTCCGCAAATTGAAACCCTGATGTCACGGCAGCCCTCCACGCCCCCCGTTTAGCCGTCGTCGGAACAACGACGTTTGTTTAGCCCCGCCACCTGTGGGCGGGGCCGTTTACCCCTCGTCGCCACCACGACGAATGTTTAACCCCCACCCCATGATCTTACCTGCCTATAAGGCAGCGTTGGGGGGTCACCCAACTTCGCCTGCCCTCGCAGGTGACATATTTAGCCCCCAGGCCCGCCCTGGGGGGCCCAAAAAAATCGCCGTACGACGGCGACCACATTATACCCCACCCCCTGCCGTCGGCGTTATCACATAAGAAAAGAAGGAAGTCGCCTTCGGCGACGCTGATTCTAATTTCATCACCCCGCCTCCGAAGCCACATAGGGTGTGACGATAGCATAGTTCAGCAGCATAGGCTCGCAGTCCATGTGGTTTACTTGAATGTTAAGCATAAGGACGACACCAAAAGGTGCAGGCACGACAGGAGCAATATGCGACGGGGCTATGCGACAAGTTCGTCTCTTGGCGAACAGGATTCGCGATTTTAGAAGGCACAATGCTCCCGACGGAGAATAACAATCTCGGCTCTGGCCCGCTAAAAACGCACTAATCCACGGATATCAGACTGATTCATCGTCGAAGAAGCCTGCACCTTCAAGTGTTCAAAAAAATGTAGTACAAAAAATCAAAACATAAACCATTGACAAAGGTCGTTCCATATCAGCCCCCCAACCCCCAAGGGCGTTGGGGGGTCCGTCCCGAAAGCGCCTCACGTCAACATATACCCAATCATTCTCGCCATAATCAAAACCAAAAAAAACCGCCCTGGCCCCGCCAGCGCCTCCCCCTCGATTAGCCCCGGGTTCCACCCGGGG
>DAOWID010000092.1 GCA_030641115.1 Planctomycetota bacterium
ACAGAAGCGCGCTATGGGCAAAGTCATGGGGGCAAGGCCACAAGAGCACGTTATGAGCAAAGCAATGAAGGCAAAATCGCGCACGCGCGTTACTTCAAAACCAAGAAAGGGAAAGCTACGGCAAGAAGAGGGCACGCTAAACGTCGGGCGTCCCTAAAAATTGACGCGACCTTGAGCGCTGCCGAATGGGCCGAGATTCTTGAAAAGCATAAATCAAAATGCTACTGGTGTCATAAAAAGCTCAAGCATCCCACTCAAGACCATGTCATCCCATTAAGCAAAGGCGGACATCATATCCCTGAAAATGTTGTGCCTGCTTGCCGAAGTTGCAATTCAAGGAAGAGAAATAATCTTTGGACTTTACTATAATAGGAGAAACCAACCAATGAAAAAGCTGATAGCACTTCTCGTCATCCTGCCGATTTTCATGGTGGGCTGCGTTACGATCGGAGAGTATCGCGCCGAAGGCATCGTAGAGGTCCCGGAATCCCCAGGTATCGCCATTGCCGCTGCGGGGCCGTGGACTATCGCCGAGAAGCTCTGGAGCTTTCTCACGAATGTTGTTCCTACCGCCGGTCAGACCAGGCGCAAGGCTATGGAAGAGCGGGTCAATTACACGGAGAGGCGCCGCCTCACAATCTTTCGGGCATGGAAAGGCGAGACCGAAAGCCCCAATGAATGAGATAGACATCCGGCAGGACCTCACAGCTCCGCTTATTCCCTATCGCTGCCCCGTCTGTGGGGGCAGGGGATGGGTTCACGAGGAGTTCTACGGACTTACGAAACTCGATTGCACTACGGACTGCACAGTTCGCTGTGAGAGTTGTTTGGGCACTGGAATACTTTGGAGTCGCACCCTAACAGGGGGGAGTTGATATGGCGAAGTTTGGAAGGCGTTATCCTCTTTATGTGAAAGGTAAGCCCATAGTGATTGAGGTCCGGCCTGAGAAGGATTGCATTCTGGACTTGTTCGTCAACAACAGCGCTCCGATAAGAACATTCTGTAAGGCTGGCGAAAAACAACCTTTGGCGGAAGTCGTTGACCTGAAATACGTACTCATTCACGCGATGGAGAAAGAGAAAGGAGCTTGACATGGCGCGAGGACAACAGGATGGAAGCGGAAAAGGAAAGGGTATGCCCGGGGGCCTTAGGCGGAACGTGAATAAGGGGCCTTGCAAGAAAGGCGGGCCCGGCGGCGGGGCTGGTGGAGGTCGTGGTAAAGGCGCTGGTAGAAAGTGATTTGGCCAACAGACTATCTTGATCGGATACTGTGTGAGGTGAAATGAATGGTCTTTCTATATGTTCCGGGTGTGCAGGAATCGAGCTTGGACTTAGTCTCGTGGAGCCTCTTTATCGCACAATCTGTTACGTCGAGAGGGAAGCGTATGCAGCCGCAGTTTTGGCAGCGCGCATGGAAGAGGGTTCCTTGGCTAAAGCGCTTATTTGGTCTGACGTTCGGAATTTCGACGGGCAACCATGGTCTGGGCTCGTGGATGTGGTCACTTCGGGCTACCCGTGCCAACCCTTCTCAGTCGCAGGCAAGCGAAAGGGCACAGCAGATGAGCGCTGGATATGGCCCGACATTTGGCGAGTCATTTGCGAAGTACGACCACAGTACATCTTCTTGGAAAACGTCCCAGCCCATGTTGCTCAAGGATTTGACCGAGTTCTTGGGGACTTGGCCGAAGGTGGGTACAATGCGGAATGGGACTTGTTTTCGGCGGCGGGCGTCGGAGCTCCCCATATCAGGAAACGGCTATTCGTATTGGCCTACGCCCGCAGCGAACGACGACAACCGCTCTCCAGAAGCACACTTGGCCATGAAAGCGAGAATGAAGGGCGGGCCGAGAAGGGCAATAACAAGGCTTGCTCCAATGGTGAAGGCAATTACAAAAGGAATGTGGCCAACCCCTCGATGTTGCAACGGGCTACGAAGCGGGGGAGCCAATCGAAGCGAGTTTTACAAGAAGTTTTGGCCGACGCCAAAAGCCAGGGATGCCCATTTTCCAGGCCAATCAGAAAGCAAAAGACATTCGCCGATGCTCGCGCATCAGGTCAATCCGAATGGTGGGCAGTTGAATCCGATGTGGGTCGCGTGGCTCATGGGATTCCCAATAGGGTGGACCGACTTAGAGCGCTCGGCAATGCAGTCGTACCGCTCGTGGCGGCAAAAGCATGGTGTGTCTTGATGGGAAGAGCTTATGAGAAGCTGGAACTGCCGCTGGAGGTGCGATGAAAGCGAAGGGGCAAGCAATGAAACGCTGGACACGTAATAGATTATTGGGTGGGGGAAAGCCCATAAGATTCCGCCAACAGAAGGTCACGCTCCACGAACTCCGGCGACAATTGAAGCTCCGTGAACAGAAGTTTCGGTTTTATCCAGGCGCTCGGCTTGCCGACCTGCAACTAAGTGAGGAGGACAGGCAGTTTGTGGAGGAGCGATACATACGCGAACGGAACGCGCGACGGTCAGACAAGATTCTGTGCAGGCAGGATTCTGTGCAGGCAGGATAATGGCTAAATGGCATGAGCTCTATCGCATTCGGATTTGCGGCCAACATTCTCGACAACAAGCCTTTCGAGCGGCTCGTAAATTGCGATTCGAGGGCAAGACGATCAGACTGCGACGTAAGCCATCCAGAATCGGCAAATGGTTGGATTATGCAATAGAAGAGAACGGTGTATAATGCCGAACTCTAAACGATGGCGAGTCAACAAGGCGCGGAGACGAAAGGCAGCAAGGCTCTCCGCAGATAGTTATGAGCACGGTCCCTATCGGCTACGTCCGTATGTGCGTAGAAAGCAAGAGATAGATGAATCCAACATGCAAGGAATGCCAATTTCGTGGGACGAATATTCTACGGGAACTCCAACAGGATAGGGCTGTTTTCACTGACCCCGAATGGAGAATCCTGCGTCGCCGGTACAACGCGAATTACTGCGACCTGTTTGAGCGGAAAATCAATGCTAAGTTGCCGTTACAACGCCGGAAACATCGAGAGTTTTGCCTGATAAATATCCGCGAGCGGGAGAGGAACGAAGAGATTTTGAGAGATACGCGGCAAGCGATCCTCGACATTATCGACGTCCGGTTGCAGCCAGAAAGAAGAATAGGTTTCTGGAGATATAAAACGGAATCGGTGAGGGCGAGAGAACAGCGGTTTTCCAACTACAATTACAAGAGAAGAAATAGAGCATGGCGCGGTTCCGTGAAGTTTCAGAGAGCGGTGGGATGAAAAATCAAATCGTTTCCCTTTCCGGCGGCAAGGATTCAACCGCGATGCTTCACATGATGCTCGAGCGCGGCGAGGCGATTCACAGCGTCGTCTTTTTCGACACGGGTTGGGAGTTTCCGGCGATGCTATCTCACATTGACAAAGTGGAACAGCGAATTGACATGCCGATAATCCACCTCAAACCTCCCTGTTCTTTTGGGTATTGGCTCCATGAAAGAGAAGTCAGGCCGAGAAGTGGGCCGAACAAGGGCAAACTCAGACGGACGGGTAGCGGATGGCCGTCGCCAATGCGGCGCTGGTGTACGAGAGAAAAGACGAATGTTCTTCTCAAATATGCGCGGGCAATCGAGGATTCCCTTACGTGCATAGGCTACGCTCTCGGCGAAGAAAAGCGCCTTGAAACACAAATGGCGAAACGCTCCCCGCGCCGCTATCCGCTTATCGAATGGGGAATTTCCGAAGCCGAAGCCCTCAGCTATTGCTACGGCCTCGGTTATACGTGGGGCGGATTGTACAATCATTTTGACCGTGTATCCTGCTTCTGTTGTCCTCTCCAGTCCCTGAGAAATCTGCGAGTACTCCGACGCCATTTCCCTTTGCTTTGGACTCGAATGCTGAATATGGATTCGCGCATAGAAAATAACAGGGGCTTCAATCACGATGCGACGGTGTATGATCTTGACATACGGTTCGCGCGGGAGGATGCTCAATCACTTAAACCATCGAGGAAAATAACACGCTACGCGGAGGTAGAATGAACTTTACCACAAGCCAGATAAGGACGGTATTGCGACGTGCATCAGAAACTCAGTTACACCCCCAGCGCATTGATGTTGCAATCACGCGAGATGAGTCGGGTAACATATATCTGCAACCATTCCAATTCGACGCCGACCATTATCTTGGGCCATATCTCAAAATCAGGGCACGGGCGTTCATGCGCCTTGGAGAATTAGATGAGGAACAATTGCTCTATGCTGCAAACTCATATGCAAAACAACTTTGGGAGCTTTGTGAGAGAGAATTCGCGGGGGTAGAATGAAGGAGGCGAAATGCAAAGAACCAGACGAACTCATAGATGGCAATATCTCGGTATCGTTCTAATCGCGGTGTTTCTTGGGGTTGTTGGGTGTGGGGAGGTGACGCCAGAGGATTTCCACAGAACCGAGGATATAACCGGCCCCGGCGATTGAATCGAGTCGAAAGATTATGCTTGACAATGCCCCCAAATATGATAGAGTTAGGTCGTTCAATCAGGTTGCTTTTTTATTGGATAGCAAACTGCCTGAGTTGTGGGTGCCGGTGACAGTCCCAAATCAAGCGACCTTGATTGAACGAACTCAGGCTTTTTCTTTTGAGGCAGTCAAGATGAAGCGATGTAGTAAATGTGGGCGGTTATTGTCTCTTTCGGAGTTTTACTGGAGGCGTAAAGAGCAACGCCATGAGAGTTGGTGTAAGGACTGCTTCAATGCTCAATGTAAGAAATATCGCCAGAGTGAGAGAGGCAAAAGGATTGCAGAACTTTATCGCCAAAGTCAAGAGTATGAGGAAAAGCGAGCTCGCCATCGGGAAACTGTTAAGTATAAAATGACAACGGCACATTATCAACAGACTGATAATTATAGGCTCGCCAGAAGGCGTTATGACACAAGCGATAAAGGAAAAGCCGCAAAAGGGCGTTATGAGCGAAGCAATAAAGGAAAGGCCAAGACAGTCCGTTACCTACAAAGTCCAAAAGGAAAGGCTACACGGGCACGTTATTGCGAAACCCCTAAATGCAAGGCAACGAAGAGGTCTTACCGTATTAGCTTTGAAGGAAGGGTTGCTAAAGCAAAAAGTGGCGCAAAACGACGCGCCGCGAAAAAGATAGATGCAACCCTGAGTGCGGCAGAATGGAAGAAGATTCTCCAAGCCCATAAAAGCCGATGTTACTGGTGTAAAACAAAACTAAAA
>DAOWID010000447.1 GCA_030641115.1 Planctomycetota bacterium
TCTACGGAATCTTTGTCCACGGGGACTTGGCACTGCCGGTGCTGGCCGTGCCGGCAAGCTTTGCGATCACCTGGGGCCTTGCTCTGTACTTGTTCCTCATACCCCCCGAACAGGCATTTCTTGTATTGACACCCGTTTCTCCGGTAGTGACCACAGGCATGAAGACCTTTTCAAGGATCTTGATCATCATCCTATACGGCTTTGTGCCTTTGAGCGTATTGCTCCTGCTGCTGGGCAAGAAGATATTCAGCAGGACCGGGCAAAGCCGGAAGATACGTTCTAAACCGACCAAACAAAAAAAGGCGCATCCCGTAGCCGCGAAAAAGAAGCTATCTCTGACCATCTTTAAGAAATCGGCTGTTTTAGCCATTCCGATCGGGCTAATGGTCGTGGGACTCTACTTCAGCTACGACCAGATGAGCAAGCCGTTTGTCCTGGCACACGACTATTCCCTGCGGAAACAATGGGACAATATCCTTGAACTCGGTCGCAGTCTGCCAAAGGGCAAAACCAACGCTTATTTCAGTCACGACATCATTCGGGCGTTGTATCATACCGGCAGACTGCCCTATGACCTGTTTAACTTCCCACAGACACCGCACGGGCTTTTTCTCACACAAAAGAAAAAAGTATCTTACCTAACGCAATTGAAATTATGTGATACCTTCATGGAACTTGGGCAGGTCAACATGGTTGAGAAACTGGCGTCAGAAATCCTGGCCACAAAAAACCATTCCGGGATTGTCATCGAAAAACTGGCCTGGATCAACATCATCAAGGGACAGAACCGCACCGCCCGGACTTATCTGGGCGCCCTGAAGAAGGACCTGGTCTATCGTGGAACCGCCGAAGCCCTGCTCAGCGCCTTGGACAAAGGCTTTACGCCGGACCAGGCGGCCTATGTTGATAGGATCCGCTCGTATATGCACGAAGAGGGACACCCGGGAACCGGCAAAGATTCTATTGAACAAATGCTGACAGGATTACTCGTCCACAATCCCCACAATAAAATGGCATTTGAATATCTTATGGCGTGTTATTTACTGTCAGGTCAGGTTGACAAAATCACCGCGAACATTGAACGGCTTGATGATCTCGGCTATCAGGCTATTCCAATCCTTTATGAAGAGGCCACACTTATCTACTTCGGTTCTCACGGACAGAAAATCGACTTAGACAAGTTCAAGATAAGGCCTCAAACCATTGAACGCTATATGAAGTTTATACAACTCAGAGATACCAGACAGCCTCATAATCGCCAAGCCGCACTCAAGCGTTTAATCGTTGAATTCGGCAGCAGCTACTTCTTTTATTTCACATTCGGGTGTGTTGGATTGGCATGAGGTTCTTGTGGGGTATCTCTTTGTCCTTCTTGTCATTATTATTTGTAGTTCGCTAAGACGCTTTTTGCGATACCCTCACTTATGATACCATCTTCGAGAAGGGTATTTACGGATTCTACCATCGTCATCATGCCGTGTTTTTTGCCTGTTTCAATTATGCTTCTCAAGAAGTATCCGCCCTTTCTTCTTATGATGTTCCTCGCAGCGCTCGTTACAACTAATATTTCACATGCCACCCTTCGCCCACCACCGACTGTTGGCAGCAGCTCCTGGTGAATCATGCCCTGCAAAGATTCTGCCAGGAGAAACCTCAACTGACCTTCATCCGTGGCAGGAGCATAGCTCAAAAGCCTTTCTATAATCTTGTCGATTGATATAACGTGCAGGGTGGACAGGACCAGCACCCCGGTTTCTGCAGCGGTCAAAGCGATCTTAATAGTCTCGTAGTCCCTCATCTCACCTATCGCTATGACATCAGGATCTTGTCTTAGCGCGGCCCGAAGGCCGGTATAGAATGATTGTGTGTCTCTGCCGACCTCGCGCTGCCGCACCACGCCAGTTTTGTTTGTATGGACGTACTCTATCGGGTCCTCGATGGTGACTACGTGCTTTTCAGAAGTCACATTTATCTCGTTTATCATCGACGCCATTGTTGTGGTCTTGCCCTGGCTGGTGCTGCCGGTTATGAGCACCAACCCTTTTGTTCGGCGACCCAGGTCTCGGACAACATTAGGTAGATACAACTGCTCAATAGTTTGGGGCTCAGTGGGAAGAATCCGAATTGTAGCTCCTACCTCGCCGTCAAAATAACCAATGTTAATCCGGTATCTTCCGCTTTCATCCGCCAACATCAGGTCATAATCCAGATTCTGTTCAAGCTGGGCTTTCTGGTCATCCGTCAGTAATTCCAATGATATTTCTCTGCTCTGCTCGGCGGTCAGCTTCTCCTTTGTGACGGGAACCAGTTTTCCTCCTACCCTGAACAGTATGGGGGCGCCGGCACAAATGTGTGTGTCCGTGGCTTGTTGGGCCTTTGCGTGTTCCAATAATTGTTTTCTGTCTATTGTCATATATGCCTAATCTGCAATTTTGCAGAACTCATTTGTCATATCATTTCTTAGCTCACAACCTGAGAAAATAGTGAAGCTGCTACCGTTCCAGCTTAGGGCCGGTTATTCGTAATTCAAGAACTTTTTTAGTCTCGCCGGTAATCTTGGCTTGCTCACTTATTCGAACTGGCCAAATCCAGATTATTTTCTCACTATCGGCTACAATGAGCGCTTGTCTACGTATCTGCTGCGGGACACGTGCAGCGGTCAAGAATTTACCGACTTTTTTCGCTCCCGCCAAGCCCAAGGGCCAAAACCGGTCACCAGCTTCATGAAAACGAACCACCAAAGGTAATCTAACCTTATCAAAATCAAACTTCTCAGTAAATTTATTTTGCGCCCTTACGTCATTCCTGCGCAAGCAGGAATCCATCCTAAATCCATTTGCATTGCTGTGTTGGCCTTCGATAATGGTCGCCGTTATCAAGCAATTGCCAAACCTCGTTCGCCCCGGCACGTCCAAGTTGGCACTTTGATTGCTTTGCTCATCAGCGCGAGATAATTTTTCGGGCCGCGTAAAAATCAAGTTTTCATATTCACACTGAACAATAAATCCGCCTGGCAATTCAACCTTCTTGCCGCCCACATGTTTCTCTGCTAATTGCAGTATCCTTTCATAGTGCTGATGTGTCAAATCTCTCTCACCGCTGCCTATGGTTGTCAGACTTCGTCGCACGAGCTCAACCTTGACAGCCTGATGTTCTGCCAAAAAGTCTTTCAGACTCAGGACCGCTTTGTCGACGGTAGAATTCGCCGGCTCCGACCATGCCTTCTCTGCTCGGCTCTGGACCAGAGCATGGAACCTGCGGGCCGACCGAGCCAGCTCGGACAGTTGTTCTGCAAGGGGGTCATTGCACTGTTGTTGCAGTGCCGGAAGCAGTCGATGCCGAACGTAGTTGCGCTTGTATGTACAATCAGCATTTGTATGATCTCTCCGCCATTCCAGATTTCGCTCCTGCAAATACTCGACAATCTCATCTCGTGTGACGCAAAGCAACGGCCTTACAAACTTGATTTCGTCACCGAAGGTCCGTGCCGGCCAGATACCGCCAAGACCTCGAAAACCTGTCCCGCGAAGCAGGCGGTGCACAATAGTCTCGGCGTTGTCATCTTTCTGATGTCCCGTGGCTATCCGGGCGCAGTTGTTGGCCTTGGCAGTCTCAAGCAGACTTTCGATCCGGAGTTTTCTACCGGCTGTCTCAATCGATAGCCTGTTAGCATGGGCAAACCCTCGCACGTCCAGCCGCTTTGTTCTCGCCGGTAGCCCTAAGCTGTCTGCCTGCGCAGTGACAAAATCTTCATCCGAATCTGCCTCCGGCCCTCTCAACTGATGATTTATGTGAGCACAGAATAGTTCCGCCGCCAGAACGTTCTCGGCCTTGAGGGCCTGCATTGCATGTAGAAGCGCGATCGAGTCAGCTCCCCCGGAAACGGCTAACAAAACTCTATCCCCAGAATCCAGAAGCTGATTTGCCTCTATAAAATCCGCCACCTTTTTCTCAAATCCCGACAGCATTTTATCTGTATTTGCTCACCGCTGAGCCCGCTGAGAGCGCAGAGAATCAGGGAAATCATTTACGACCCGAACAATGCCGTCTTTGAGAACTCTGACATTGAAGTTGATGAGAGCCCTACCTTGCAGTTGGAAAGCCTCAAGTATGAGAGCAACTGAGCCCTATGAATCGGGGCCAGCCGATCAACAACCTTGACCTCAACAATGACCGCTTCTTCGGCAAGGATGTCGAGTCGGTAGCCACAATCCAACTTGACTTGCCGATACACGACGGGCAGTGGCTTTTGCTGTTCTATTTTCAAGCCGCGTTCAGCAAGCTCAAAGACCAGGCACGCCTCATAAGCGGACTCCAACAGGCCGGGCCCAAGAGCACGATGCACCTCGATAGCGGCGCCGATAATACTGTCCGTGATTCGGTTCAGTCTATCTTCTTCTGTCATCTCAGCGGTCTCCGCGTGCTCGGCGGTAAATAAATACTTCGCCTCATAAAAAAAACGGGCCTGCGATACTGTCAGGCCCGGGATTCCACTGCAAAAAAAGTACAGCTCAATCTTCTGCCGACATCATCAGCCGCCTTCGCCACTCTTGGTCAGCTCGCTGATCCGTCTTTCTGTAAACTCTCTCCATTCAGCGTGCTCAATTCCCTTTCTCATGGCCTGTTGATAGAGTTCGAGCGCTTCTGCTCTGCGGCGAAGATATTTATCCAGAATAAATGCCGCCCTGAACCTCGCAGGATGAATCGTCTCAGGGTCCCACTGATAGGTCCTTTGGTAGTATAGCAGCGCTATCGTGTAGTCCTTGAGGTATTGATAGATTCCGCCCGCCTTAAATGCCGCATCGTCTATCTTGTCGCTGGACGGATGCTCTCTTATGACCTGGTTATACTTGGCCAGAGCCAGCCGCAATAGATTCTCATTCTTGCCAAAGGGTAGCGGGCCTGCCTTCTTTTCGAACTGCTCGCCCTGGCTGTAGAGTCGATCTGCTTCTGGAATCAGATTGCTCGCTTCCAAATCTGGTCCGGCTGGTTCAGCGTCAGGGATGTACTTATATTTCGGCATAGTATCCAACGCCGCCAACTCCTTCTTGGCCCAGGTCAACTTCCTGTGGTTGCCCGTCGTGGTGTAGTACCCCACCAGTGTTTGAAGGCTCTGCCGATACGCCTGCCGGTTGACCGTTACCTGTTCGATAATATCGACCTCACCGACGTCGGCGGTACTGACCGCGCTCGGCAGTATCCCGGGGTCGGTCGGCAGACGCTGGCCTTCCCCACTGTCGGTCGTCCGGCAGCCAATCAGTACGGTCAATGAGACTACGAATGCTGCGGTCAAAACTTTCCTTGCCATAATGGCCTCCTTTCCATCTCAAACCACAAATCCTGCGGCTCAGAAATAATTGTTAAAGCTCAACTGACAACCATCAATTATCAATTCAAAGTCCGTCCGTCAAGAATAAACTCTCAAATTTTGCGCCAACAATCCAAACCGTCCATTCCATCGCCAAAAGCCATATTTTGCTCAATCCGGTCAAAATAATAGCCGAAAAGCTAAGAAAAATACGCATATTCAAGCTGGATGGATATGCTATGACCTGCAACGCAGAAATAATTGACCCGCAAGTTCCACCTGCGGGTCTTCTTTTTTCACTTCCAGCCGGCAAAAACCTCCCGTAAGTGCGGCGCATACATGAACTCAGACGTTGACTCTGTTTGCACAAGAAACCTGAAAAATCACTAAGGGCGTCTCACTTTGTTAGCCGATTTGGGTATAATGGAAACAATGAAGTCCAATTGGTTGACCTTAACTGTTGTCGTTGTAAGTTGTAGCTTACTGTTGCAGACCGGCTGCGAAGAGGAGGCTATGGTCGAACAAGGACCTCAGCCTGCGTTGACACCACCTGAACCAACAGTCGTGCCACCAGAAGCTCAAACTACACTTCCCGCCGGTAAACTCGGCCCAAGAATTACATTTGAAAAAGTGATCCACGACTTCGGCAGCGTCGGCCCAGAGACACAAAACGTGTGTGAGTTCAGATTCACAAACACCGGCGACGCTGTGCTGCAAATAGTAGAGGTCACCAAGACTTGCGCTTGTACTCCGTACAGCCTCGACAAGACAGAGTATGCGCCCGGTGAAAGTGGAACGCTGAAGGTAGAGTACAAGCCGGGCACACGACCCGGCGGTGCCACGCAGCATCTATCCGTGTTGAGTAACGATATAAACAAGCCCGAGGTCGAACTGACCGTAAAGGCCACCATTGTAGTAAAGGTTGCCCACGAGCCAGCCAGACTGACCCTATTGCCTAAGGATAATAGTGGTGGCTATCCAGCGATTACGCTTACAAGTCTTGACAACCAGCCTTTTTCAATAAAGCATTTCAAATCAACTGCCAATTGCATAACTGCGGACTATAATCCTTCACTCAAGGCAACAGAGTTCGTTATTCAGCCAAAGGTTGATGCTGAAAAACTGCTAAGAGGTTTGCAGGGAGTCATCGAAATCGGCCTGACCCATCCGGAATGTGACAAAGTTACTATTCCGTTCGGTTCGCCGGCGAAATATGAGATCAGCCCACCATCCATTGTCGTCTTCGATGCTGAACCGCAAAAACCGGTAATTAAGAAAATCCGGATCCTCAACAACCATGGCGAGGTTTTTCAGGTCGAGTCGGTATCATCGAGAAATAACTTCTTGAAGGTTTTGCGTCAACGGAAAATCGAAAATGGCTATGAATTCGAACTGCAAGTAACACCGCCTGCTGTCAAAGGCAAGAGGAGCGTGTTCACAGACGTGCTTTTGGTGAACATAAAAGGCGGTGAGAAACTACAAGCTAACTGCAGCGGGTTCTATGTGAGCAAAGCAGGTGTGTCTTGACGTGGTCGGATTTACACTAAGTGCCTATCCGAATAACTTTTGGCAATTACTTGTCATTCCTTCGGCAAGCTCAGGACACCGTCTGAGGCGAAGCCGAAGAATCCGGCCACTACAGGGATTACAGCATGTTCGTGCAAGGGTTTGCTATGGCCAGATGCTTCGCGTTGCTCAGCATGACAAAGGCTGAGGCGTTATTCGGATAGGCTCTAAGGCTTTTTCAAAATCTTGCACTTTTGGCGGCACAGTAACCACCTTCGGCAGGTCCCCCGGAGGGTTCTCCAATTTCTCCCGCCCACTTTTACGCGACTTAGATTTACTGCTCATCCTTTCGCCTCGTGCATCACCGGCGAGCAATAATACATATCTGTCCTCAGCCATATCCAATTTCCGGGATGCTACACCAGCCCTACACAATAGGCAAAATCCCTTTGCCCGTCAACCCTCCCGACTGGCCAACCAGTGCCTAGTAGTGTGTCAAATTCGAAGTTGTGGGCAAGAACCCCACGTGAAACGTGGGGCTAAATATTTAGTCCGCCTGTGGCGGGTTCTGAACCATAAAATCAATATTGACAGAGTACTAAAAACCGGATTTAACGCCGAATTTGCTGCCACAGACCGGATGCGGCTAAATGTCACCGCTGTAAAAGCGATTGGCACATCCGGGAACTTAAACCACCAACCTGGCGCGTAGTCGACGTTGGAGATAGTTCGTCGGCTTCGGTGGAGGCCGCGGCGGAATAAAAGCACTTTTTGACTGAAACTTCTTGTTACTTTTGACAAGCCACCCGCCTTTTTAGGAGTGAGGCTCGTATAGATGAGTGAAAGAAACCAATGCATCCAGAAGCTGCTCTGCGACGCACGCTCGGGCAGTCAGACCAGTATGGGACGTCTGGCCGTCATCGTGTGGGAGCGGCTATACCCGTTCGTCTTCCGCGCCACTTTGCGTCACGATGTGACCGAGGATATCCTGCAGGAAACGCTGCTGACCATGGTCCGGCAAGTCGCCTCGCTTCGAGAAAGCCGAAAATTTTGGCCGTGGGTGTATCGTATTGCCTGGAGCAAGATTCAGGATACCCTCAGACGGCGCCGGTCTTCCGAAAAGGCATTGCGGCTTGGGAACCGGCATCATCAAAGCGACGCTCAAGCAGGCGGTGACAGCCTTCTGGACGCGAAGATTCGCGATGAGACACTGCAGCAGGTCTCGGCTGTACTCGAACAGCTCAGCCATCAACACAGAGATGTTCTTCGCCTTCGCTACTACGAGCAGTTGTCCTATGCCCAGATTGCGTTGCTGACCCGCACGACGCCCCAGAAGGTTCGCCTTCGATTCCACCGTGCCAAGAAGTCCCTCAAAGCTCGCCTGTTGTGCGTCGCGAAATGAAACAGGTCTGTCTCTGCAAAATGCGTGTTCGTTAAGACCAGAACTCGTGCAAGTACTCGATGCTCTTGCGAGCAATAGTTTCCGGATCGGGATCGTACTTAAAGACTTCCACCAAAATCCTCTTACCCGTCAACACCTCCACAATTCTAACCATCTTATCCCCCAAAAATACGAGAGCTTGTCTTTCCCAGATATTCCACGGTGCTTTCAAGACCGTTTAGAATGTGTATGGTAGGGCTGTGCCTAATCGCGTTCGGAACAAATATAGCGAGCAAGGACCGAACCTTGGACTAAAAAGCCCTTGCGACATAATTTTACTTGCTATTTCATCGCATCAGCGATGACTTCTTTTATCTCCTTTCGCATTTCCGCATTTTTCCTGACAGTTTCGTCTTTATAAAAGCAAACCGCAATCACTCCTCTGTAGGGGTTATCAAATTCAGCAGAGCTCAGTTTTTCTTTCCAATAATTGTATTGGACCCAGATACTTCCTCTTCGATAGTTGCCATAAGCAGCTATCTGGGGAATTACCTGGTGTCTATGTGGATACTTTGAGATAAATCTATCCCAACCAACCCGTTTCATAATTTGTTGCATTTCCTCGTCTGACTTATTTAGGGGTGGATAGCAGTCAAAAAGCAAGACGTCGTGAGTTTTATCAGAAAAGGCATTCGCCCAACCAGGATACCGATTATTCGGGAAATCGTTCGCTTCGGTCATATCAAACATTTCCATTACGGGATGACTCTGTTTATCTGCGTCGTACTTTCTTACTGTTTTGTAAAATCGTATTCTTTCGTTTATTGGTGGATTAGTTATGTCCGGCTCGTGCCCCAGCTGGTCGCACCAATAACCTCCGCAGCCAGCTCTATCTTTCCACTCCTGCACCTTTCGTTTTATCTCAAGCTCTGTCGGATAACCGTGTTCTCCTCTAATCATGACAAAAACCTTCATTCCA
>DAOWID010000343.1 GCA_030641115.1 Planctomycetota bacterium
GCAGTTGGTAAATCGCATATTCTCGCTATCCCATTCCAGCTTCTGCCCAAGCATCCTTGTTGCAATAATCCCTAACTGGGCGATCTCCGTTAGGGGTCCGCCGTAGTCGAAATTCGATCCGGCTCGCTTGCCATTCTTGATCGCCTGGAGCCAGTCGTTATGATGTCCCTTCACGCGTGGGAGGGTTTTGGGAGGCTGCTTATAGGCTTGCATCTTCGTCTCTGGAATGATCCTTACTCCGCCAGCGCCATGTGAGCCATACGTAATCTTACCCTTGTCTCCGATCACAATTGCCCCCGTACGAGGTACGTCCCGGCCCGGTTCCAGATCGTTCGGACGCGGGATCTTCTCTGCGCCGTCAAACCAAATCAGCTTGACAGGTCCCCGCTTGCCGCGAGCAGGAAATTCATACTCTACCATCGTGCCTCGAGGAAACGTGTCATCATGCTTTTTGGGATCATATCCTTTGGCCTGGGCCTGAATAGTAGTAGGACTTCCCAGGTCGAGCGCCCAGAACACCGGATCAACAACGTGACAGACCCAGTCACCGATTGTTCCGGAGCCAAACGGCATCCAGCCTCGCCAACTGCTGGGCAGATACATCGGATTATACGGGCGATACTTGGCTGGACCCAACCACAGGTCCCAGCTTAGCTCGCGTGGAACTTCGTGTTTCTCGGTGCGCTTGGGCAACTGGTTGATCTTACAATGGACCGTGCTACACGCGGCGTGAACCTCACGAACGTTCCCGATTGCACCATCCCAGATCCACTCGCAGAACATGCGGATATGGCCAGATGAATGTCCCTGATTGCCAAGCTGCGTCACCACCTTATGCTTGCGGGCGGCTTTGGTAAGCTCGCGAATTTCATAGATCGAATGGGCCAGCGGCTTTTCGCAATACAGATGCTTTGCTCGCTTGATCGCCGCCATGCACGCCACGGCATGCGTATGATCCGGAGTGGAAACGACGACCGCATCGATCTGGTTATCCATCTCATCCAGCATCTTGCGAAAATCCTGATAATGCTTGGCCTTGGGATAATTCTTAAACGCGCCGCCACCACGTCGCATATCCACATCGCACAGCGCAACAATATTTTCCCTGCTGACGGCTCCAAGGTTGCCGCCGCCTCGCCCGCCAACGCCGATACATGCGATATTCAGCTTATCGCTCGGCGGGGTCGCACCTGCGCCCAATACGTGACGCGGCACAATCGTAAAGGATGCCACGGTGCCTGCTACGCCATGCAAAAGCTGGCGCCTCGAAATCTTTCTGCCGTTATTACCCATAAGAAAACCTCCAAAATGCTTTAGTGCACGACCGGAAACACGTGCCTTGAGAGCCCGCGGCACTTCAAGGCCTAACCAGCTTACCAGGATACCAGAAACGGCTGCTCATGACAATAGTCTGAAAGGGTTCGCCGCAGCGGACTGGGACAGCCATCCCCTGAAACGCCGGGGCCATCGGCGCGTCTTGCTATGCCTCGTAACTGTTCACAGGGCAAATGTGCCGTTTTATGTCATTGCGAGGCCTTTTTCAAAGGCCGTGGCAATCTCAATCGTTACATTTTAGATTGCGGAGCCTGTTGCGAGCGAAGCGAAGCAATCCCAGGCTCCGAGTTTGCTTCGGCACTTTGTGCCTCGCAACCGTAAAACTCCTCGCAATGACCCCAAGAACGTAACTTGTACGGTGTGAACGGTTACCTATGCCTCTGCTCGACGCCGCACCAGCGACCAGACATAATAAACCGGGATGCCGGCGAGGATGCTGCTGAGGCTGTACAGAGAAGGTTTGCGCCACTGCATAAATGCGAACACGGCCACGAAGATGGTAACGGCCATGAAGATTGCCGGGACGACCGGATATCCGGGCACGCGAAACGGTCTTTCCATGCCGGGCCGGCGCCATCGAAGCATGTACACCGCACTGATGAAGAGCAGCGCAAAGAGCGACAATCCCACTGCGGCATACTTGTACAAGTCCTGGAAGTCCGTCACGAACAGAATAAAGATCGCGCACGCACTCTGCGCAAGCATCGCGTAAACGGGAACCTGCCCCCTCGAGCTGATATGTCCCACTACGGACGGGAACAATCCATCCCTTGCCATCGCGTAGTAGATCCGCGGGCCGGTGATAATGAAAGCGCTCACAGTAGCCAGGAACGCCAATCCGACCGCAACGGAGAAAACGTTGGAAACGCGGACCCCAAACATATTCTCGACCGCGAGCTGAGGAACCTGCTCTGCGTTGGCAAATCCCACATCCGCGAGAGGCACCGCATAGGCGAAAACGAGGTTAAGGACCAGATACAAAACGATGACGAGCCCAGTGCCCAACAGCAGGGATCGTGGGAGGACCCTGGCCGGGTTCTTAACCTCGCCGGCCAAATAGCTGGCAGCGTTCCAGCCGGTGTAGGCGAACATGACGTAGAACAACTGCGTGGCGGCGGTCCCAAGCTTGACTTCTCGTATCGTCCCCCCCTCGATAATGTGGGCCAATCGCCCCTCACCGAACAGAAATGCCATCGCCGCTAACACCACAAACAGACCGAGCTTGAGAATTGTGGTGAGATTTTGTGTCCAGGCAGACTGACGATGACCGAGGAGATTGGGCACGGTAACCGTGACGATAATAGCGGCGGCGGTGAGCTGCACAAGGCGGTCCGTTTGCTGCCCAACTAATCCAAACGGCCTTAGAAGGTATAGAGCCGCGATATAGCTGACAACAGCTAACGGCGCCGAAAAACCGAGAAAAAACGACGTCCAACCTGAGAGGAAGGCGGGCATCGAGCCGTACGCTTCACGAAGGTAAACGTATTCCCCGCCTGCCTGCGGTAGAGCCGCTGCTAATTCCGCCACGCAAAGAGCCCCGCACAGGGCCAGCAACCCGCCAAGTATCCACAGCCCAAAGATGACGGGGTAGTTGTTGAGTGAGGCCATCATGTACCCGGGCGAAACCAGAATCCCTGTCCCAACCATGCTGGCGATCACGGCATAGGTGGCGGTCGACAGACCGAACCCTCGTCGCAACTCTTCCTTTGGCGTTCCCATTGTCGTTGCAGCCCTGTCACCGTCAGTGCGTTGATGTCCCGCAGCCATTGACTCCCGTGCTCTGCAACTGCGGTCCACGTTCCTTCAGAGTCACGCCAGATTAGCACAAAGACAGACGAATTGAAATAAGAACTCTATTTTCTTGCAATAGTCTCTGCTAAGTTGTAGATTCAAATTTAGCTTCGTGAGTGTTTTTGTGTGACTCTGTGAAGCAGTATTGCCTGGGTCGGTGCCCGAGAGGCTAAAGGGGACGGGCTGTAAACCCGTTGGCGTAAGCCTACGTTGGTTCAAATCCAACCCGGCCCAGTAGAGCTTGCTGTACTGCTCCGCACTTAGCAATATCACGCTGTCCTACTCAAAAATTCGAACTTGTTTAATTTCAACGGCTTATGTAAGCCCCTTACTGTTATTGGCTGGCACAAAAAAAGGCTTCAAGCTTTACCGGAAACGGAAATCTCGAAGAGTCGGCAGGCCTAATATCGATTGGGAACTTATAATTCTCAACGAAAGACATTTGCATGATGTTCTGCAGGAATACATTTACGATTACTATAATGTCGGCAGAACGCATATCTTGCTTGAGAAAGACTCACCTGTCCATCGCCCTGCTCAGGCCAATGGTAAGATTGTGAGCAAGCCAATTCTTGGTGGACTGCATCAGGTCTATAGCCGGGTTGCTTAGGCTGAAACAGAATTTTGAGCTGATTGCAAAGCAAGGAAGATAAGGTCTGCGCCGATTGCGACATGTTTGTCAAAGCTCTGACTTTGCCGGGCATCACTCTTGCTGAAACTGTCAACATTCAGTCTTAAATGAGCTACGAAGTGCAGTTGCAACAGGAACGGATAATGTCACTGTAAATGACTTGACATATAC
>DAOWID010000018.1 GCA_030641115.1 Planctomycetota bacterium
GGTCTTTGAACTGGGTGTTTGTGGAAAAGATGCTGACCGAAGCCGTTAGATCTGAATCGGGTGAAGTGACCAACGCAAAAATCGTCAAGCCGAACGGCGAAATCTATATGGCTGATGACAGGGCCTGCTACGGAGAGATGGTTGATCCGAACCTACTTGTGGATAAAGAAACTATTTTAGAAGACTTTTTCTTCCCAGAGACAAAGGAACATGGAATATTGTTGATTCATCCGACAACCATAGCAAAAGAGCAATGGTATGTCATGGTCGGACTCTCCTTAAAGCCGGTCACCAGTGCAGTCAAAAGCTTAATCGCTCGTAACGTAGCCTGGGGCACTGTTATTGTTGCGTGCGGGATAATCGGTTCGTTCATCTTATCTAGGTCCATCGCCAAGCCAATAATCGGCTTAGCGAAAGCTGCAAAGGTTATTTCAGACGGCAACTTAAACTACCGCGTGGTTCCTAAAACAAGAGACGAAATTGGAGTGCTTGGCGAATCCTTCAACAATATGACCGAACATCTACAGCAGACAACCACCTCGATAGATAATCTGAACCGAGAAATCGCCGAGCGCAAGGAGGCGGAACAGTCACTTCAGAAAAGCGAAGGACGTTTTCAGCTTGTCGCACGTGCAACAAACGACGCGGTATGGGACTGGGATTTGCCGACTAATAAGGTGTGGTGGAACGAAGCCGTTCGGATCCTCTTCGGCTACTCGGCGGACGAAGTGGGACCTGACGCCGATTGGTGGAAGGAAAATATACATCCGGAGGACAGGCAAAGAGTTGTATCCGGCATCCACGCTGTTGTCGACAGTGGCCAGCGCACTTGGTCGGACGAATACCGCTTTCGCTGCAAAGACGCTTCATACGCTACCGTCTTTGACCGCGGCTTTATAATCCATGATAACACCGGAAAACCTGTTCGAATGCTCGGCTCGATGATGGACATCACTAATCGCAAGAAGGCAGAACAAAGACAGGCTCAGCTTCTGGAGCAAGTGGAAAATGCTAATCGTGAATTAAAGGACTTCGCGTACGTAGTATCGCACGATTTGAAAGCTCCGCTGCGCGGGATTAAAACACTCGCCGATTGGATATCAACCGACTATGCAGATAAGCTTGACGAGGATGGCAGAGACCAAATATCCCTGCTGTCCAGCCGGGTAAACCGAATGCACAATTTGATTGAGGGAATCCTGCAGTACTCGAGAGTTGGACGTGTTAAAGAAGAAAAGGCTCTGGTCAGCCTCAACGAGCTTGTGCCAAATATTATCGATACACTTGCTCCGCCCGAAAGCATTGCCATCACAATCGAAAACGAACTGCCCGTAATTGAGTGTGAACAAACGCGGATTATCCAGGTTTTCCAAAATTTGCTCAGTAACGCCATAAAATACATGGATAAGCCGCATGGCCAGATAAAAATCGACTACGTCGAAGAGAACGGATTCTGGACATTCAGTGTCACCGATAACGGACCAGGTATTGAAGAAAAATATTTTGAAAAAATCTTTCAGATGTTCCAGACATTGTCACCCCGGGACGAGTTTGAAAGCACAGGTGTTGGCCTTACGCTCGTAAAAAAAATCGTTGACTTGCATGGTGGCAAGATTTGGCTGGAATCAAAAGTGGGCGAAGGAAGCACATTCTTCTTCACTTTGCCCAAAAGCGAAATGGGGGTAAAAGATGCAAAGCTTCAAGCCAATATTGTTAGTTGAAGATGACAGTATAGATGCAATGACAGTCAAACGGGCATTCAAGGACCTGAAGGTTACAAATCCCTTAGCCCATTCTCTCAACGGCGAAGAAGCGTTGGATTATTTGAGAAATGAGAGTAATAAAAAGCCTTGCGTCATCCTTCTGGATTTGAACATGCCAAAGATGAACGGAGTCGAATTTCTGAAAATCGTGAAAAGCGATGATGTGCTTAAAAAGATTCCTGTTGTGGTGTTGACAACATCCACGGAGGAAAACGATGTAGTTGAGAGTTTTGAGCTCAGTGTTGGCGGTTACATAGTCAAGCCGGTCGATTATAAAAATTTCGTCGAGGCAATCAGAACGATCGAGCTGTACTGGACACTGAGTAAACTGCCAGAAGGGGGTTAGGACCATGGAAAACACAAGATACAAAATTTTGCTGGTCGAGGACGACAAACTGGACCAAATGGCCTTTAGGCAATTACTTCAAGATCAAGAGCTTCCGTATGATTGCACGATAGCCGGTTCTGTCGCAGAAGCTCGGAACATATTGCCTCTCGAACAGTTCGATATCGTGATCTCTGACTATTCACTTGGGGACGGTACAGCGTTTGATATCCTCAATTCGGTGAAGAATATCCCCGTGATAGTCGTCACCGGAACCGGCAACGAAGATGTCGCCGTCAAGGCCTGGAGGGCCGGTGCGTACGATTATCTCACTAAAGACATCGACCGAAACTACCTCAAAGCAGTGCCAATAACGGTCGAAAATGCGCTCAGACACAAAAGGGCCGAAGAGAAACTGCAATTGCTGTCAGGCGCCATTATGAGCACCAATGATAGCGTCTATATCACCGATACGGACGACAAGATTATCTTCGTCAACAAGGCATTCTGTAAAACCTACGGATATAGAGAAGAAGACGTTCTTGGAAAAGACAGTAGAATGCTCTGGATAGCGAAACTTCTCAATGCCAATACAAGAAGTGTTTTCCAAACTCGAAGTCTTGCAGGCACGTGGGAAGTGGGATTCTACCATCAACGAAAGGATGGCAGTATATTCCCCGTCTCTCTTTCGAGGTCAATGATTAGAGACTCAAATGGAGACAGGGCTGCGGCTGTCGGCGTGGTCCGAGACATTACGGAACGTATTCTCGTGGAAGATGAGCTCAGGAGAGCAAACGGGAAATTGAAGCAGCAATACCAGCAAAAGAGTGAGCTGGCTCTGATGATCTCAGAGGCCTTGAACAGTCTGCTCGCTCACGAAAACATCGTCGACATCCAAATCACCGGCGAGCCCCTTGAAAAGGCCAGAAGGATTACTACCGACTTTCTTGACATTTCGCAGATCGATGCAGGCGAGCTGAAATTAGAACCCACTCAATTTAATCTCTGCCCGGCTGTTTCCGAAGTCGTGGGAACTCTCTTACCGCTTGCATCCGAGAAAGACATTGAGCTAACGAACTCTATACCCGGTTCCGAACTGATGGTCAATGCCGATCGCGACAGAATAATGCAGGCGTTAACAAGCCTTATTGGCAATTCGATAAACTCCACCGATCCAAATGGGCATGTCGAGGTGCAGGTGAGTGACATCGGCAGTGAGATTATCGTGGAGATACAAGACGACGGGCCAACTATTGAAAGTGACAGTATAGACAAGATTCTCAACTGCGTTGAGTACACCAAGGAGCAATCCCCCTGCCGTCAAGAGCAAGAGTTGTCTCTAAGTCTGCCGATAGCTAAGAAATTGGTGGAAATGCACGGCGGATGTGTGTGGATCGAAAGTATCGACGGCGGCCAAGGAAACAACTTCTGTCTTAGCCTGCCAAAGCCACATATCAGACAGAAACTTCCCACTGCTGTGGCGCCAGTAGCCGCAAAATAGGACGCCTGAAGCCACTGGTAACAGCCGTATAAAGAGGCCGCAAAACTCTGCCCGCCTATTCAACTTTCGTTCCAGGCGGTCAGTGGTGCGTATGCTACTTTTCCCGACGCCACATGTCTATTGTCATATCTTCGGTCGCCACAAAATCAACGTGCCAGTCAAGGTACAGACAGTTAGAGCCATCCTTATGTCGGGCTCGTGCCACACGTCGGCCTCGGGTTACGTCGTGACTCTCAGATGTCGGCAGATGCCCAGGATTCCAGACGTCACATCGATTGACTCCCGGGTCATCAGCCATTCTGATTATGTGTCGCCATGGGCCGTACTCGTTGTCGGCCAGGTAGATAGTATAGGGTCGACGAGTGCAGGTGGTTAGCCTGACCGGGTCTATTCTCTCGGTGCCGACCATGTCATATCTGTCACTGAAGGTCCAGCCGTTGACGACATAGCAGACGGTCTGCTCTTTGTCGGGGTAGCTGGGACAACGATATATCTTGACCGTACGGTAATCCTGCCCGATCGGCTTCTGTGCCAGATAGGGGATAAAAAGCTCGAACCAGGGAAGTCTGCCCGTGGCGGGATTCCGCCCTGTTAGGCCCCACGGAATACGCAAATCCCAATCTTCGGCATAAAAGTTCGCAGCGAAGCCGATCTGGCGCAGGTTACTTGTGCAGTTGACGGCCTTGGCCTGCTCGCGAGCCTTGCGCAACACCGGCATCAATATCCCCATCAACAACGCAATGATGGAGATAACCACCAGAAGCTCTATCAAGGTGAATCCTCTTTGCTTGCGCACAGTTTGGCTCTCCTGCCCTAAGAGACAAGTTGCAAACCTACAATAGAATTATACACCTTGCGAGCTACAAAATCAACAAAAACCAGACAGTGACTTCTGAGCACGCTTTGTGCGCATTGGCAGTAAGTGACATTCTACCACCTGTTACCAGATAGAATTTCGACAGCTATTGTACGTCCAAATCCGGGTTATCCGGGCCGAAGTGCTTGAGCAGAACAATCGGATCAGTCTGGGAATAATTGGTAATAGTCACGCCCTCTTTTGCAGCGCTTTGGGTAACGAAGAATTCGTCATTGGTTAACTGGCCATACCTTATCAGCGCCGGCGTCTCGATGTACAACTCTCCCAGCTTGCCGTGTCCCTGCATCGTGATAAAGCCGTAGGCGGCACTATCCTTGATCGTTACGGTCTTGCCCGGCAGGACTGTAAGCTCCTTGGCACTAAAGGCGTCTGACTTATAGCATATCCAATTCTCAATGTAGCCTTCAGCCTCCATCTGCTTCACAGGCCGAACGGGTTTGGGAGCCATGAATCGGTTCTGGGCAAAGTTG
Organism: Planctomycetota bacterium; assembly: GCA_030641115.1. Classification (GTDB taxonomy): domain Bacteria; phylum Planctomycetota; class Phycisphaerae; order Sedimentisphaerales; family Anaerobacaceae; genus DAOWID01. The sequence continues at coordinate 4,937 of DAOWID010000018.1, forward strand.
GGATCAACATTCAGGTCCCAGTCAATCACCTCAAGCAAATGGTCAACGTTGCCTATCTTGTCTTTGGGGGTGTCTTTCCAGAGAAGCTCCTTGGGCACGACCTGGTCGCCGGTGAGCGACTGATACATCGCAAAGACGTCCGATGCCTTCTGCGGCTCATAAGTGCAGAGACTGCCCGGTGCGTGCAGGACGCCCGGCGGCACGTCCCAGCCCGTCCCGACATCCAGCCGATAGGCTGTCGAAAGACTCGTAATCTTGTTGTCACCTTTTTCAAAGTCCGCCAGACACTGACGCACCTGCTCCTTCGTCGTGCCGGGATTCAGGCCGAAAAACGTATACGGGAAATCGCCCCCGTAATTGTTGGCCTGCGGCGGAAAATAATAGGCTTCGGGCTTGCCCAACTGGCCCGTCAGCGCCGCGTGCTTGTCCCGATGATGTATATGATGGGGCAGAGCACCTTTGTTATCAAAGAACTTCGAGTACATCGGCCAGCGCTTGTGTTCGTTCCACAACCTGTCGCCGATGATTTCACCTTTCAAGTCGTCAATTGCATCTTTGAGCAGGACCTTTTCGACTTTCCCATTATCCTCGAAAACGATGAAGCTGAGCCCTTCATTCGGCGCAGTCAATGGGCCGTTGTCCGCCGGCGTGGTCGACGCAAACCATCGCTCATCAAGACCGCCACGTTCACCACCAAGCGCATAATAATCATCAGGATGCAGCTTAATACGCCGGCCCGGCACACAAAAAGAACGCGGCACCCAATTCGGCGCCAGCCTTACGACGCCTTTGCCCTGCTCAAGTGCTTTAGTCGCAATAGAATTAGCAGACATAAATTCTCCTTATTCGAAAAGTGACAAGTGCACAAGTCACAAGCTACGTTTACTCTTGTGACCTTATTTTCACGGCTTCTTAACCGTCTCCCATTTCTTCTTCTTCGCTGAGGTCAGCACGGCGTCACAGACATACTGCGTCGCCAGAGCGTCGCGGAAGGTCGGCGGCGTCGGCTTGCCTTGCGCCATATTCTCCATGAATTCCGCCACCTGGTGGACGAACGTTTCCGCGTAGCCGATTTGCAGGCCCGGCACCCACCACTTGTCCATGTACGGCATGTCGCTATCGGTCACGTGCACCGACCGCCAGCCGCGAACGACCGAATCGTCAGCGTAATCGAAGTA
>DAOWID010000067.1 GCA_030641115.1 Planctomycetota bacterium
AAAGGATAGTCGAGGCTATACGCCGTTGCACTTGGTGGCGATGAAAGGTGTGAGCGATGTGATGGACACAATTCTTGCGAAGGGGGCTGACGTAAATGCGACGGACCAGACTGGCCAGACGCCCCTGTGCTTAGCGGCGCAGTATGGCCACAAAGATGTGGTGGAGGTCTTAATTGCGAAGGGCGCCGATGTCAACGCCCAGACGAGGGATCAGAATGCGCTATCGTTGGCAAGAAAGAACCGGCGTAATGACGTTGTTGAACTGCTTCTGGTGCACGGAGCTAAGGAGCCGGTCGTGACACCGATGGGGGCTCGGCTTTATGGTGGCCAAGAGGGACTGGCGGGGCCAACTGTGTATGCGGGTCCCCAGCAGCAGGGCCGGCTGCAAACCGGGGCCGTTACGGAATCGACTACTCAGGTTAATATAGCAAATATACTTGCTGATCCGAACGAGATTAAGGCCAGGATTAAGACCTTCGAGGGCCTGGACAAGGCAATAGCCCAGGTGGATAGGCGCAGCAGACTCGAGATAGGAGAGTGGCTGCAGAGGAGAGTGGACAACAGAGTAAAGCTTGCGAAGTCCGTAGAACTGCAGATAAGGGCGGAGATTACTTGCGTGCGCAAAGTTGCTGTTGAAGAGAAAGCCGAGAAGACGACCGCCGCGATTAATGGCCTGCTGGCGGACAGACAGACTCGATTCAGGACACTCATTAAAGCGATGGAAGAGGAGTTGAAAGCCCAAAGGCCAACGAGGGGCAGGGGCTCGCGTGGCCGGTACGGTGGCGGATATTCCGGTGCGAGAGGAAGGTACGCGCAAGATGGCCGAGCAGGAGCCGGAATGTACGGAGGACGGGCAGCAGGGCAAGGCGGATATGCGGGCGCAGGGACTGGGGCCATGGGTATGGGCAGGGCTCCAGCCGGTTACGGTGGTACCGGTACTAAGGAAATACCGGTCAGCGAGTGGATGCAGGGACCTGACAGCAGGACAAACCTGGCTAGATCCGTACAGGATCAGGTCACGGCGGAGCTTACTCCCATACGACAGGTTGCGGTTGAAGAAGAGGCCGAGAAGACCACAGCGGCGATTGACGGCGTATTACTAAGCAGGCAAGTACGGCTCGACCAGCTTCTCATAAAGATGGGAGGCGGCCCCGCAGGTCTGCCAGGCAGATACCCCGGCGCGGGCGCAAGCACCACGGGGCAAGGAGCGTATCCGCTCAGGCCTCGACGCCGCTAAAATGTGAAGGCTGCACTTTATGAGCGGGTCTGAACGGCTGTTGCGGCAAAGACTGTGGGTCGTTCCTGCTGGTAGCGTGAAAAAACGAACAGATAAATTCCAAAATAGGCAACTCTTCCTATTTAGAGGCTGCTGAAGTATAATCTTTGACCAGCATTAACTTCAATTGTATGATGCTCAGTATGAGACTGGCTAAGAATATTCGGAATACTACCAATACGTTCCTTTCAAAGCTTGAAATGCAATTTAAGATTTGATTCAGTCGGCACAAAAAGGCTGGAGAGAGGTGCAACGTGCACTCTTTGGCACAACGCTTTTGCTCAAATGGAGTTACTTGGTTTGTCAACATGGAGGTATAGGTAGAAAGGAGTTTGGAGCAATGCTGGGAAGAAAGAATATCAGAGATAGTATTGGTTATGTAACCCTTGGTTTGTTCAGTCATGCACTGCTTGATGAACTTCTGGAAGCGAAGCGCAAACCTGAGAGTCCTCCCGAACACAAGGAAATGATAAAGTTAGCTATCGACTCTCTTAAGGCAATCGAATCGCCTGAGGACATTGAACAGTCTCGTTTGGAGAATTTAGTTTTTCAGAATTACCAGGAAGTAACTACACTGCGTAAAATGTTTCCCACCCGACAAATAAAAGACTCTAAGAGTTTGCGAGAACTTTTGAATACAATAGTCGAAAAAGATAACAATAAACGAAAAAGGCTCAAGAGTATTGATAAGGGGATTACATTTTTCGCTGAACTAGCCCAGAAAGCAGTTATAAACGCCGAGTATCCGGAAGAAAGAGTACCGGCGGGGGTCAGGCAACTTGTCTCATGATTTGGTTTTACATAAGTGAAGCCCCGCGAGGAACCCCACAAATTGAAGTCACGTTCTCGGTCTTCGAAGGGGACATTACGCACATTTTCTTGTCTGCTCAGGATATTCAAACCAAACAGGCCATGCCAATATCAAAGACCGAGTAGCGGACAATAGTATAGTCCCGAATGGCAGTTCTTTAAGCAAGTTCGGGGAGGCCGAACCAGCGTTTTTCGGCCAAAGATGTGGAATTTTGTGGGTTGCAAACCCCTCAAAAACCCTTAAGGGACCAGCATTGGTGGCTGTCCCGATTTAACCACATGGCGTCCAAAAATGAAGCCCTCAAGCCGAAGGCGGTGATTGTGCGTCTTGTGACCTCGCGTTGGAGGCAAGCGTAGATATTCTGCGAGGGAACCACATAACGGTTTAATCACTCGTCATAGGGCTTCATAATGCGCAAGTAACACCATTATTATCATGAATAGTGTCATTATAACAATAAACCAGAAAAGCACCTTTAGCGTAAAGCCTGTTGCAAGCCTTCGCCTCTTGTGGTCACACACCATGGTACGTACTAAGGTACATTTTTCCCGTTTCCGCATAAGTTTTACCTTTTCTTGAACTATGTTGCTTACTTCCGGCGCCGGAATAATATAGACAGCGCTCTTTTGTGTGCTCACTTTGTTATTCCTCCCCTTCTCACAGGGAGAAGAAGTATTTTCTTTTACCGCAACTTCTAAATAATCATAGCAAAAACGAACCGTAACATCAAGGCTTTTGTACCTCAGAGCTATAGACAATAATAAAGACAAGCACTATTTTGTTGGCAAAGGGGGGTTTTGTTTGCCATAATTTTCAAGTAAAATTGCGGTATTATTGCTCTGTGATTGCTCAATCGACGACTGTCATTCCTGCAAGAGCAGGAATCTAAATTTGTCGAAAGGTCTGGATTCCGCATCAAGTGCGGAATGACAGTTCGCCGAATCACGAGTCACAGAGCACTATTTTGAGAAGGATATACAATGCCAAAGCGATTAGCCGGAAAAGTGGCGATAGTGACGGGTGCCAGCAGGGGGATTGGCAGGGCTATCAGTATTGCCTTGGCTAAGGAGGGCGCAACTGTGGCGCTGGCGGCACGCGCACTCGAAAAGCTAAAAGAAACTGCTAAACAAGTGACCGAAGCGGGTGGAGGTGCAGCGATCATCGTTACTGATTTGGCCAAAGAAGAATCTATCAAGAACCTCATTAAAGTGACCGGCGACACATTCGGCAGACTGAATATACTCATCAACAACGCAGGTGTTACTCACTCGGCAAGATTGGAAGAGACCGCAACGGCTGACTGGGATCGCTGCCATCAGGTCAATGCACGTGCACCGTTTATCCTTTGCAGAGAAGCTCTGCCGTTATTGAAAAAGGCCGAAGCAGCGTATATTATCAATATCGCCTCGGTGGTCGGCGTCAAAGGCTATCCGCTTCAAAGTGCGTATACTGCATCAAAACACGCCCTTCGTGGGATGACAATATCGTTAGCTGAGGAGCTCAAAGGTTCCGGTATTCGGGTGCACTTGCTGTGTCCCGGCGGGGTCGATACGGAACTGGTGCAAGAAGTCCGCCCGGATATAAAGAAGGAAGATCTTATGCAGCCGGATGAAATCGCTGAGCTTGTTATTTATCTTGTCACGCATAAGGGCAATGCCGTCATGGATGAGCTGCACATTCGCCGGGCAGCTTCATCGCCGTGGTTCTATTAGCACTTAGTCGTTAGAATGAGATAGCAAGGATAGCTATGCGAGCAGTTGTGCAGCGTGTTTTGCAGGGGCAAGTCAATATCGAAGGCAAACCGGTAGGGCAGATCGATAAGGGGATGCTGGTCTATCTAAGTGTCGGCAAGGGTGATACTCTGAAAGATGCCGAGTTTCTGGCTGAGAAGCTGGTGAACCTGCGCATATTTGAGGATGAAGCCGGCAAGATGAACCGAAGCCTATTGGATGTCGGCGGAAAGATGCTCTTGGTCAGCAATTTCACGCTTCACGGCGACTGTAGAAAGGGACGTCGGCCGAGTTTTGACGCCGCTGCCGAGCCAGCCTTGGCGCAGCAGCTTTACGAAAAAGTGATCGAGCTTATCGTCGAGCAGGGCGTGCCGGTCGAGAAAGGCGCCTTTGGCGCCTACATGCACGTGAGCAGCACCAACGATGGCCCGGTGAACTTCTTGCTCGACAGCAGCCGATTGTTTTAAGCCGTAGGTGTCACGCCCCAAACAAGCTCAAAGCGGAAGCACTATTGGAGAGACGGAGTCCGCGCCTCCACGCAGGTAATACCCCCAAGGAATATCGGGCCAAGAATGAGGACGAGCACCTGCCAAATTGGCACGCAACAAAACTGGCGTGCTATTGTAACTGTCTATCTGACCTGTGCTTATGGTTTTTGTATCGTTTGGGCACGGTGTTTGCACTTCTTAGGTTTCAGAATATGGCTGTAAGCGAAAGTCTGTCTATAACAATAAGGATTGAGCAATGAAATTTGATAAATTTACGCTGAAGGCTCAAGAGGCGTTGGCGACGGCTCAGCAGATCGTGATGGCTAAATCGCATACTGTTCTGTCGCCGTTGCATCTGTTAAGCGCTCTTTGCAGCGATGACGAGCGTGCTGTGGTTATGATTTTGAAGAAGATCGGCGCTAATGTTTCGCAAATCAAAGAGATGACGGAGAGCGAGCTTGGCCGGCTGCCACAAGGCAGGAGCGACAACCTGCTTATGCCTGATCCGGCCTTGAGCCAGGTCGTCCTGGATGCGCAGAACCGAGCCGATGCGATGGGCGATGAATATCTAAGTGTGGAGCATCTTCTCCTCTCACTGGCTGCCGTAGACAGTGACGCCAAAGAGGTCCTGAGCCTTAATTCGATTACGCCGGAGCGGATTGAAAAAGCTCTAAAGGAAATTCGCGGCGGCGAAAAGATAACCGACCAGAGCCCGGAAGACAAATATAAAGCCTTAGAGCGCTACGGGATCGACCTTCTGGAGATGGCCCGTAAAGGAAAGCTCGACCCTGTGATCGGCAGGGATGAAGAAATCCGCAGATGTATGCAGGTCCTGAACCGCCGGACTAAGAACAACCCTGTACTAATCGGCGAGCCAGGTGTAGGAAAAACCGCAATCGTTGAAGGCCTCGCTCAGCGGATACTTGCAGGCGATGTTCCCACGGGCTTGACGAACAAAAGGGTCGTTGCTTTGGATATGGGGGCACTGATAGCAGGGACAAAATTCCGGGGCGAGTTCGAGGACCGGCTCAAGGCTGTACTAAAGGAAGTCATCGCCGCTGAAGGGCAGATAATATTATTCATCGACGAATTGCATACTGTAGTGGGTGCGGGCAAAGCTGAAGGTGCGGTTGATGCGGGCAATCTGCTAAAGCCCTCTCTTGCGCGAGGCGAGCTGCGTTGCATTGGTGCAACCACTATTGATGAATATCGAAAGTATATGGAAAAGGATGCAGCGCTGGAGAGGCGTTTTCAGCCGATCTTAATTGACCCACCGAGCGTCGAAGAAACCATAGCTATACTTCGTGGTCTAAAGGATCGCTACGACACTCACCACGGTGTGCGGATAACTGATTCAGCGCTTGTTGCTGCTGCGACACTATCGAATCGGTACATAACGGACCGCTGGCTGCCGGATAAGGCGATAGATTTGATTGACGAGTCGGCTTCGAAGCTGCGGATCGAAAATGATTCCCTTCCTGCCGAGTTGGACAGTATTCGCAGAAAATTTGTGCAACTGCAAATCGAACGCGAGGCGCTGAAAAAAGAAACCGATGAGGCCAGTAAAGAACGATTGAAAAGTGCGGAAAAGCAGTTAGCCGAGCTTCAACAAAAGGACAAAGACCTTACGGCACGGTGGGAGGGTGAGAAGGGCGAAATCGACCATATAAAAGAACTGAAACAGAAAATCGAAGAGGCCCAAAACGAGTTTGAAAATGCCCAGCGTAAAGGTGAGCTGGAGACTGCTGCGCGTTTGAAATACGAGACCATCGCGAATCTGAAGAAAGAGCTTGAGGAAAAAGAGACGCAGCTTGCCAAATCTAACGGGACCAAAATAATCGAGAACGAGGTGACGGAAGAGCACATCGCTCAGGTCATATCCAAGTGGACGGGAATACCGGTCGCGAGATTATTGAGTGGAGAGCGTGAACGACTGATGAAGATGGAGGAACGCATTTGCGAACGCGTGGTTGGCCAGGATGAAGCGGTTGCGGCCCTCTGCAATGCGGTACGCAGGAACCGAGCGGGGCTTGGCGACCCAAATCGGCCGATAGGGACATTTCTGTTTCTTGGGCCGACAGGCGTCGGCAAAACCGAGCTTTCCAAGGCGCTTGCAGACTTTCTGTTTAACGACCCGCACGCAATGGTCCGGATTGATATGAGTGAGTTTATGGAGCAACATTCCGTTGCTCGGCTTATAGGTGCGCCGCCTGGCTATGTTGGCTACGAAGAAGGCGGGCGATTGACCGAGGCGGTTCGGCGTAAGCCATATTCGGTGATCCTGCTCGACGAGATTGAAAAGGCCCATCCGGACGTCTTCAACGTGCTGCTGCAGGTCTTCGACGATGGCCGATTGACCGATGGCAAAGGCCGAACCGTCGATTTCAAGAACACCGTCATCATTATGACCAGCAATATCGCCAGCCATCAGATTCAGCAAATCTCCGCCGAATCCGGCGCCGACTGGGAAATCGAGGCCCACGTCAAGGATGCGCTCAAGC
>DAOWID010000139.1 GCA_030641115.1 Planctomycetota bacterium
AGTAGTCTGTCAATATTGATTTTATGGTTGAGAACCTGCGGTAAAACCGCAGGCTAAATATTTAGCCCCACGTTTCACGTGGGGTTCTTACCCACAACTTCGAATTTGACACACTACGAGGTGATTAACCATCAAAGCCGAATTCAATGAAATAATAGGGAACGTGAATTTGTGGTGGATTAACGATGCCGATAATTACACAAAAGTTTGGCGGGACTTCGGTTGCTGACGCGGAAAAGATTCGGCAGGCAGCCGCGCGAGTAATTGAGACAATGAAGAATGGGTATCAGGTTGTAGTGGTGGCTTCGGCCCGCGGCAAACAGACGGACCAGCTCATTGCTGATGCGCTGGAGCTTAACCCGAATCCACCCAAACGCGAGATGGATCAACTGCTCAGCACGGGCGAGCAACAGACGGTCTCGCTCTTCGCTATGGCTCTTGACGCTATGGGCTGCGACGCTATCAGCTTTACGGGCGGACAGATCCGACTGATGACGGATAGTGCCCACACACAGGCGAAAATAAAGAGTATCGATGCCGAGCGGATTCATAAACAGTTGGACCAGGGCAAAATTGTTATTGTGGCGGGCTTTCAGGGGATAGATGAGTACGGAAACATAACCACATTAGGCAGAGGCGGCTCGGACACGAGCGCAGTTGCATTAGCGGCGGCCTTGGGAGCGGAGCAGTGCGAAATCTATACCGATGTCGACGGAATCTACACGACCGACCCGCGCATATTCAAGGACGCTGTGAAGCTGGGGCAGATTAGTTATGACGAAATGCTTGAGATGGCGAGCCTCGGGGCCGGTGTCATGCATATTCGCGCTGTTGGGTTCGGAAAGAAATACGACGTCAAGATTCACGTTAGAAACAGTGCTAAAGAAATAGAGGGGACAGTAATTACTCATGAGGTGCCACAAATGGAAGGTGTAGTAGTATCAGGGGCAACAATACAAAAAGAGATGGCCAAGATAGGTCTTGTCGGCGTTGCCAACGTTCCGGGCAATGCTGCAAAGGTATTCGCTCGTTTGGCAAAGGCCAAAGTGGTTGTCAACGATATAATTCAGACAGAAATCAGTCCCGAAAAGGCAAACTTGTCGTTCATGGTTGGCATTTCGGATTCAACCGCCGCCAAAGAGGCAGTCGAAGAAATAAAAGATGAGCTTGGCCGCGATGACATTTTCATTCGAGAGGATATTGCGGAGATCTCAGTGGTCGGCGTTGGAATGCGAACACATTACGGCGTCGCGGAGAGAATGTTCGGTGCACTGGCCGAGGCCAATATAAATATCGATTCAATTACGACCAGCGAAATTCGTATCAGTTGCGTTGTGGATAAAGACCAAGCCGAGAAAGCCCTTGAGGCTGTTTGCGTCGCGTTTGAACTGGACAAGCCGCCTGGGGAGCGAGCAAAAGCTGACTAATCCCTCGACTCGTCATCCCTTCGGCAAGCTCAGGACAAGCTCTGAGTGGGAGCGAAAGAATCTGGCCTACAGTTATGCAATAAGTAGACGGCTGCGAACCGGCATAATCATCCTATGCTTGTTGCTGGCGGCGGTTCTCATTGGGCTTGAGCATAGCTCGCTTAGGCATAAGTGGCAGCCGCAACCCAAATCCCAAGAGCAAGTAAAAGCTCGTGATTTTGAGAAATACCACGCCAAGAATTTCACCGTGGCCAACGTTGTTGATGGTGACACTATTGATATAGACATCCCTGATCGTCAGTATGATAGCACAAGGATAAGACTCTGGGGAATTGATACGCCCGAAACCAAGAGCGAAAAGTATGGCGTTATGTATTTTGGGCCGGAGGCTGCCGGATTTGCAGGGAAATTGGTGCTTGGAAAGGAGGTTTCTGTCTATCTTGATGTGGCAAAACACACCAGAGACAAATACAGCAGACTGTTGGCTTATGTTCAGTTGCCTGATGGCAGGTTCTTGAATGAAGTTCTGGTATCGGAGGGTTTTGCTTATGCGGACCTGCGATTTCGGCATAGTCTCTACAATAAGTATAAGCAGTTGGAAGCAAGTGCTCGCAGCGCAAAGAAGGGTATGTGGGAAAACGTAACGCGTGAGCAATTGCCCAAATGGCTGCAAAGAGAAAGGCCAAACCTACTGCAAGGTAGGAAATAGCTACAGAGGTCACGGAGAACACAGAGGAAAACAAAAAGGAATCAGCCACAGAGAAGAAAAGCCTGCTGACCAGCTCTCGTTCATAGGAGGTAACGGAGAGGGCGGGATTCGAACCCGCGGTACGGGTGTATACCCATACGACGGTTTAGCAAACCGTTGCCTTAAGCCGCTCGGCCACCTCTCCAAAGTCTTTACGTCACAGACTTACAAAATTTCAACACCTGTCTCTCCACAAATTACAGCCTCGCCAATTACCAAATTGCTGCGGAGCGTTATACTCTTTTCTCTAATCATTTCTGACTGCAACTCGCGATATTAGCCATGTCAAAATCCAAAGCCGAAGCCGATAATGCCTTCTGCCCAATTCTCTGCTTACCTTACATCCACCGAGCCAATACTGCAAGAAAATTAGCAGCGTGTTCCTGCATTTTGTCTTCAAGGTTTATCCCATAGCTCGTTCTTTCAAGCTAATAGCAATCTTCCTGAGTAATTCTGTCGCTTTTTTTAACGATGTGACGGTTTGTGGTGTTGTGTATTTCCTTGATTTGTGCCTTCAATGGGCGTATAATCATCTGGTTTCTAACGGCTTCCAGAGCACTACAGGGAGGAGATGAATGCTTATGAGCAGAAGCCCGTTTCGTAACCGTTCACAGGGTAAATATGCCGATTTTGAGCTGCTATGGGCGATTGGGTCAAGTATCTCGTAAAGAACTCATCAAAAAAGCCTTGGCTCAACAACTAAAACTGGTCTAAGGAGCCATAAACGCCGTTTTAACCCTG
>DAOWID010000287.1 GCA_030641115.1 Planctomycetota bacterium
ACCAAAGGACAGATTATAGGCGGATGCGACCCTATTTTCATAAGCAGTGACAAAATCGCACTCTTTATCGTGTATGACTTTGACAAAAACTACATCGAGGTTCGCACAGCCGACGTGAATTCGCCGGACGAACTTAGTGACCCGGTTGAAACATATCGCGTCTTCCCGCCCCGTTATCGTCACACGGTGGTTTACCTCGACCGGCATAAAAAGAAATGGTTTATGTATCAGGCCACAGACCGGGCGAAGGACGGCAATCAGATCGTAGTCAGGACGGCACCGATGAAGCTGGTCAATGAAATGGCCAACAGCAATGCAGCGAGGCAGCCTTGAGGGAATGAACTCAAAACGAAGCGGCGGCAAAATGTCGGATCCAGGCCTTTTGGCTCCGCAGCCTGAACAGACAGGCTGACTGTTCGTACGAGGTCGGATGCTCACGGCAAAAAACAATCTATCAACCAAAAAAACGAGTCCACTATAAAAAGATATTCCATACAAATCTGCCAAAATGGCACAGTGAATTGACAATCGAAAGCCCTCTCTCGCCCAAGCAGAAATCAAAGAAATGACGGTAGAAAAACTTAACTCATTGATATTCAAGACATTAAGTGGCTTCAGCCGGCCCATCTACACGACTGGCACGCCTTTTGCACATCCAACTCTATATAGTATTGATAGCGCAAGTTTTTTGTCATTCCCGCGAAAGTGGGAATCCATTACGTTTTCGCTCTTCTGGATTTCCGTCTTCAGAGGAACGAGATTGTGGCGATAACGAAAGGAACTCAGATATGGCTAAAATTATCGGAATAGACTTGGGAACGACTAATTCTGTCGTCGCCGTAATGGAAGGTTCGTCGCCGAAGGTCTTGATAAACTCGTCGGGCTCCCGTTTGACACCGTCCGTGGTCGGCTTCACAGACAAAGGCGAGAGGCCCGTCGGTCAGATCGCGCGCCACCAGCAAGTAACCAATCCTGAAAACACGGTGTTTTCCATCAAGCGTTTTATGGGCCGACGCCACAATGAGGTTGCCGCAGAAGAAAAAATTGTCCCCTACAAAATCACCGGCGGACCAGAGGAGCTGGTCAAGGTCGAGGTCCGCGGCAAGGAATACACCCCGCCGGAAATCTCAGCAATGATCCTGCAGGATCTGAAGAAAACAGCCGAGGACTATCTGGGCGAGAAAATCACCAAGGCTGTTATTACCGTGCCGGCCTACTTTAATGATTCACAGCGTCAAGCTACTAAAGATGCCGGTAAAATCGCAGGCCTTGAGGTAGAGCGAATAATCAACGAGCCTACCGCCGCTTCGTTGGCGTACGGCATTGAGAAGAAGAAGGAGGAGAAGGTGGCGGTGTTCGACTTCGGCGGTGGAACCTTTGATGTCTCTATCCTTGATATTGGTGGTTTTGAAGAGCAAACAGGAGTCATTGACGTGATCGCGACCAACGGCGATACACACCTGGGCGGCGATGACCTCGATGCTGTGCTGATAAACTACCTGGCCGACGAATTCAAAAAAACCGAGGGCATCGACCTGCGCCAGGATGCAATGGCACATCAGCGACTCAAAGAAGCCGCCGAAAAAGCAAAGTGCGAACTTAGCTCTCAGCTTGAAAGCACGGTCAATCTGCCCTTCATCACAGCCGACGCCTCAGGGCCAAAACATCTGCAGATCACCATCAGCCGCAGCAAGTTTGAGTCGCTCACAGAACCCATCCTGGAACGACTCAAAGGGCCTTGCCATAAGGCCCTGGAAGATGCAAAACTAACGCCCAGCGATATAAGCGAGGTCCTGCTCGTTGGCGGCTCAACAAGAATTCCAAAGGTCCAGGAAATCGTCAAAGACATCTTCGGCAAAGAGCCGAATAAGAGCATCAATCCCGACGAGGTTGTCGCTGTGGGTGCCGCTATTCAAGGGGCGATCCTCGCCGGCGATGCGGGGGTCAAGGATATTTTACTTTTGGATGTGACGCCGCTCTCGCTCGGTGTCGAGACTCTCGGCGGAGTTATGACAAGATTGATCGAACACAACACAACGATTCCAACCAGCAAGAAGGAGGTCTTCTCAACCGCCGCAGATAGTCAGACTACTGTCGACATTCACGTTCTGCAGGGTGAGCGAGAATTTGCCAAAGACAACCGTACGCTCGGCAGGTTCCAGCTTGCCGACATCCCACCGGCCCCACGCGGCATTCCACAGATTGAAGTCGCCTTTGATATTGATGCCAATGGCATTTTGAATGTTTCAGCCAAGGACCTTGGCACCGGTAAGCAACAGTCTATCGAGATTAAGTCCAGCTCAGGGCTAAGTGAAAATGAAATCGACCGGATGACAAAGGACGCTGAAGCTCATGCCGAGGAAGATAAGAAGAAAAGGGAAGTTATTGATCTAAAGAATCAAGCCGACCAACTAATTTATTCGACGGAGAAGACACTTAAAGAACACGGTGACAAGGTATCTGCCGAAGCCCGCGGCAAAATCGAAGGCGCAGTCAACAACCTCAAAGAAGCTGTCAAAGGCGAAGATGCCGATGCTATCACCAAAGCTATTGAAAACCTCAGCACCGCAGGTCAGGAATTAGGCAAGGTGCTTTATGAAGAGGCAGCTAAAAAGCAGGCCGCGTCAGCCCCAACCGGCGAGCCCGAGGCCGCCAGTGGCGGACCACCACCTGAGGAAGAGGTCAAAAGAAAACAGCCTGATGATGTGATCGACGCCGAATTTGAGGCCAAAGACAAATAACGTACCTCGTGACGAGTCGTCATTCTATTTGCCTATAATGAGTTCTGCAAAATTGCAGGTTAGGCATATATTATTTAAGTCCGCCTTTGGCGGATTGATTTTCTTAAATGATCGCTTAACTATTTGTTAGAGAAGAACTTACTGTTTGACAAGAAAAAATCAGAAAACGATTTTTTCTTGTCAAACTGTGCCTAACCTGCAATTTTGCAGAAGCCTTTATTTGCCTATACAGAAACGAGAGAATATCTTCTCCAGAATCTGCTCGTCGATCCGCCGATCGGCGGACTCGATACCGGAAATGCTCTGATACGCAGCCCGCAACATCATGGCGGCAACCTCATCGTGTCCGGCCCTAAATTCATCGATGCACTCCTTAACGTTCTCAATTGCCTCAGTAACAACCTGAATGTGCCGGGCAGTAAGATCCACACTTGTTGCTTGATGCTCGATGATCGATGATCGAGTATCCAGTATCGAGTATCCGGTATCCAGTATTTTTCTGTCGATTGTCTCCCGAAATAGCCCTATGCCGTAACCCGTTTTCGCGGAAATCGCCAAGAACTCACTGGCGAACAATCCATTCAGCTCGGTAAGACGCTGTGCTAACGCAGTCCGCCCGTGGCGGAAAAGCAAATCGGATTTTGTAGCGACAGGTATCAAACTCGATGCTGGATGTTCGATCCTCGATCCTCGACGAGCATCTACTATCTGGGATCGAGCATCCAGGTCTTCAGACCAATCTGGTTTTGATATGTCAACACAAAACACAACCACAGAGCTGTTTCGCAGCGCTTCAATAGCCGCTTCGTGTGCCAATTCATCGAGAATCGCTTCGGTATTGCGTATAGCGTCTTGTGTGTCACATTTCTCGCATGACGCATCACGCATCACGCACGACGAGGTTAGTCCCGCACAATCGAACAGCACACACCTGCAATAGTCTAACGTCAATAAGCCCGTCAAGACATCTCTGGTGGTCTTGCGCTCGGCAGAGACGATGCTTCTATCTGTTCCCAGCAGCTTGTTCAGCAGACTGCTCTTGCCGGCATTGGGAGCACCCGCGATTCCCACTGCCGGTAAATCAATCACCGATTCGTCCGCCCAAGGCCCGCCCAAGGCGGACTCAAGCGCCCCCCTTATCTCCGCGAGTCTTTCAGCAGCCTCCCGCCGTGATATGAACTCAATATCCTCGCCGCTGAAATCCAGTCCTGCTTCGATTAAGCTAAGACAATCCATCATTTCCGCACGCACTTTTTCCGTGCTTTCAGCCAATCGTCCGCTGAGAAGCTTCTCAGCGGCGGCTAACTGAAAAGTATTGGAGCTGACAACAATTTCGTTCACAGCCTCAGCCTGGGCCAAGTCAATCTTACCGTTCAGATATGCCCGCGCAGTAAATTCGCCAGGCCCAGCCATGCGAATCCGCCCGTGGCGGATGCCCAGCAAATGGCTCATTAAGACTCCAGTGACAGAGGAGTTTGTATGGATGTGAATTTCAGCGAGGTAGTCACCGGTATAGGAATGTGGAGCGACAAATAGATAGAGTTTCGCATCAATCCGCAGCTCGGCGGACTGGGTTCCCGCTCGGTTCCTGCAAGGCGGCCCGCCCGCAGCAGAACCGCGGCCCGCCCACGCCGGGTCCACGCCCACGCATACATCTCCAGCTACAACAGCGCTTCTTCGCTGGGTGGCAGCCTCAAGCGCAGCTTGGGGATGGAATATCTGCCGGCAGACCTTGATTGTCTCAGGCCCGGTGATGCGGACAATTACCCTCGCATCCGAAGTCGCAGAACTAACAGCTACGATAGTGTCATTGAGGTCATACATTTTTTAGTTTTGAGTTTTGAATTTATGTAACCGTTCACAGGGTAAATATGCCGATTTTGAGCTGCCATGGGCGATTGGGCCAACTATCTCGTAAAGAACTCATCAAAAAAGCCTTCGCTCAACAACGAAAACTGCTCTAACGAGGCATAAACGCCGTTTTAACCCTG
>DAOWID010000066.1 GCA_030641115.1 Planctomycetota bacterium
AACTTTTTTCACAATCAAATTGTCAAGCTGGGTCATTTTTTCTACGCGGGCCCGTAAGACATGTTCGCCAACGCAACAAAACCGATTTGGCAATGCTGTCCACAATTCCCATGCGAATAACACACAATTGCAGGTTTCGTTGCAGATATCCGGAACTTCTTCGTCCATCTCCAGGACGAGCAACGTCTGTCCAAGGGCACCGTCCGGATTTATCTGTTCGCCGTGAAGTTTCTTTATAAGAAGACGCTGGGTCGGCACTGGCCCGTATGTCCGCTGGGCTTTACAATTGCATTTCCCAGCCCAGATAGTTCTTTGAGTGGAGCGACTTGCACCATCTTGACAATCTCATCGGAGCATCCAGCCTCACTACTTATCGAACGCTGAATCAGATGCAATCTGCGACGGCTCAAAATTGATCTTTTTGACAAATTCGAGTGCTTCCTTTGCGCCGTGCTCGCATTCCGTACCGCAATCTTCCCACTCCACGGAAAGCGGGCCTTGATAATTGATGTGGTTGAGGGCACGGATGATTTCTTCGAAATTTACATCACCGTGACCAAGTGAACGGAAGTCCCAACCTCTTTCGGCTGACCCAAAGTTGAGGTGTGAGCCCAAGATACTGTTCCTTCCGGTCAGTTGAATAGCTACATTTTTCATGTGGACGTGATAGATGCGGTCGGGCAATTCAAGGATAAACTGTGCCGGATTTACCATCTGCCACTGTAGATGACTGGGGTCGAAATTGATTCCAAAGGCTTCACGGCGTCCAACAGCTTCCATCGCGCGCTTTGTGGTAATTACATCAAAGGCTATTTCGGTTGGGTGAACCTCCAGAGCGAACTTTGCTCCGCCCTGCCTACGGCGGGCTTTCAGCACAGCGTATCTGCGATATTGTCTATATACCGCCTATTTGTTGTGATCTTGGTCTATTTGTTAGATATATCTTATACGTTGCGCAAGGTTTACTGTCAAGTGAGTTTTTGATAGCCTCAGCACGGCCGAATAAACGTACCCATTAACTGGAAGAGCCCTCTTTTTGCGCGATTTGTGGCGTTTACTTGCGAAATTCCCAGGCAACCATAAGGTTTCGAATTGCAAGGCAGGAGTGAATACATGAGACGGCGAGAGTTCATCAAGAACACGGCGGTTGGGCTGACAGCGTTGGCTGCGGGCCGGGCGAGCGGCTTTGGAGATCATATTAGCGGTGTATAAATCACACCGGCTGAACGCGCCAACTGGGTTACCGCTGAAGAACCGTAGGCATCCGTTGAACATGCTGTGAACAGGTTTAGCAAATTACGGAGATGGCAAAGTTGAAAAATGCTCGAGACCGTGCTTTTCTTGCGCAGATTTGGTATCCTGAAGTTAAGTAGCTTGAAAAACGTAGAGAAATCAATGTCGAATGGAAAGCCTGGCTTTCGTGTCTTGCCAGGCAGGACGATAGGAAAGGACGTTACTGTGAACAAACTGGCCCTTGCAACAATCACGTTCGTGCTGACCGCCTTTTTGACAGCGGCGCGGGCATCAGATTTCTACGCCTACTACACAAGGCTGGATTATGACATTCCTCTAAAGTTGGCGATGGACTACATCCCTCGAGAACTGGACGAAGAATCCAAAGAAATTCTCAGAAGGCTCGAAGCATTGGAAGAGGAGGAGGAAGAAGAAGAAGAGGATGAGGGAGAAGCGTTAAGAGAGGAGATTGAAGCACTGCGCACAGAGATGAAAGAGCTGCAACAAGAGATCCGGGAAACTGAGGGCCGGCAGAAGCAAGAGCTAAAAGAAGATATGAAAGCGCTGCGGGAAGAAATACAGGAACTGCGAGAAGAGTTGAGAGAACTGATACAAGAGCAAGAACAGGAGTCTGCAAGCAGTCGCCCTATAACAGGCAGATATGCCGACGTCGTTGTCAATCTTGGGCCAGGCCGGCAGCTCGTATTTTCTCGGGAGTCAAGTTATCTGCCCTTTTGGAAAACAGATAGAGGCAAGTGGTCTGTGAAAGAGATAGTACCACGCCAGAAAGACATTGCCTGTCTGTACTCGTATGTACGGATAATAGAAAATAGACCCGATAGAGTGCTCGTCCACTGGCGTTATATGCCTGATCTGAGGAACGTTGGGTTTGCCACTGCGGTGCACGAGTACTTCGAAATAGCGCCGGATGGCAAGGTGATTCGCAAGATCAGAAAGGCAACAGAGAAGCTGGACGACTGGAATGATCCTGAGAACGTGACCGTACATACACTCCAGCTTACCCCAAAGGGGATAAAGCAAATCTCACTGAAGCCTGCCAAGTTGTCACGCAGGGCCGGGCAACCGGTAGCTCGTTCGCCCGTAAAGGCTGACGTAATTGGTTCTCCAGCGGCCTGGTGGAGATTTGATGAAGGCCTGCTCCGGCGCCCTTACGAGCGTAAGGACTTGACGAAAGAGAGTGTCAACGGCTACGACTGCGCTGTCGACGGCAACGCCACCTTGTGGAAGAAAGGCATTTCGGGAACCGCACTCGCGTTCGACGGTTACCACTCAAAGGTGACACTTCCTGCATCAGAGACACCGGCTATCAAGGATGAACTGACCGTGGACGCATGGGTTGCCTTGGGTGCGTATCCGTGGAACTGGGCCCCTGTAGTCCACCAGTCAATTGTCGATCCGGGGCCGATAGAAAAGGGCAACTACGATGAGCGTGGCAAGAGAGAAGGCCGAACGGCAGGCAGAGGGTACTATCTTGGCGTTGGCCCCTACGGATACCCACTATTAACGGTCGATGGAAAAGAACTCAAAGGGTCTATCAAGCTCTCAACCAATCGATGGACCCACGTTGTCGGCACATACGGCAATGGCCGGATGCGGATCTTTGTAGATGGGCAGGAATGTGGCTCGAAAAGGGCCTCGGGAAGAATTGACGTACCTAACACTGCTCTCCTTATTGGGCTGAATAATCAAAAAGGCAGAGCCACCGATCCGGTTCGTGGGCCGATCTGCCACCTGCCTGTTATATATGGTATTGAAGGCCTTATCGACGAGGTCAAAATCTACAACGCAGCACTGACTCGATCACAGGTGAAAGAATCATACGACAATTCCAGACCCGACCGTACACTTCGCGACCATCCTGACCTGCAACCGCGTGTCCTACCGGGACAGACCGGCTTGGCAAAAAAATTCGGAGCTTATCATACCCGATTGAAATACCACGATCTGTGGGACAACTTGTGGCGCCCAGGCGAGTATGCTGACCTGGTGGTCAAATTTGACCAATTGCCCACCAGTGTCGTTTATTGGCGGGGTGCGAATTCTGCTGCCGGCTGGGTTACCGAGAACAATAAATGGATGGAAGATCAGAGTTGTGAGACGGGCGGTCCTCACGGGTGTTCAGAACACATGGCAGATAAGCAGTGCCGTCACGCACACGTCCGGGTGATCGAGAACACCGATGCCAGAGTCGTGCTACATTGGCGGTATGCTTCTATTGATGTTGCTTATCTGTTTCCTTCTGTCAGGCACTGGGCAGACGAGTACCATACAATCTATCCGGATGGTTGTGGCGTTCGGAAGGTTTATTTCCATCGCGGCAACCCAGGCTGGCAAGACATTCAGTTTTTCAGTCAGCCTGGTACAACAGCCCTGGACAACGTGCATCGCCAGGCTTTGGCGTTGGCCAACCTGAAAGGCGACGTGCGTCGATTAACCTGGACGGGCACAAATGGCGTGCCGCGGAACACGCTGCGCGATGCCTGCATCGAAATGGTCAACTTCAGGTCTAAATACAAAGTGTACCTGATCTTTCAGCAAGGCACACATATCAATCCCTGGGGGCACAGGGAGCAATCAGCATATACCGATGATCCTTTTGCCGGTCCGTGGAATCACTGGCCGGTTTCGCAAGTGCCTTCCGATGGCAGATTCGCGGTGGCGGCGGACCGTGTCACCCATGCAGCCATCGCCGCTGCCGACAACGTTGTAGAGCACGGCAATATGGCTATCTATGGCTTTGCGAACAAGGACATATCAACGCTTGTGCCTCTGGCCAGGTCGTGGAACAATCCTCCAACGATAACCGATACGACTGGATGCTCCAGCGAAGGCTATGACAAAGCGCAGCGTGCTTATGTCCTGACTGCGAAGTCGCCAACACTATCGTTTACGCTGAACGGTTCTGCAAATTCGCCGATTGTAAATCCCTGTTTTGTTATCAAGAACTGGCCGAGCAGCGAAGCCAAAGCCGGTCTGAAGCTAAATAGTGTCACACGACCCGAAGACAAGGACTTCCGCCAAGGCATTGTCAGGGACACCGATGGAACACCAACCGTGGTGATCTGGATCAAGCACCACGCAACTGCACCGGTCCGCTTTGAGATCTCCAGGAAGTAAGGAAGTCTCTGAAAGGAAACATGGCATGGATGCGAAAGTCAAGGGCAACTTCATAAGGCTCTGGCAGAAGTATTTCAACGGAGCAGAGCTTCCTATCACTTTTTATTATGCTAATGAGGCAAAAGGCGTCAAAGTCGTGAGGCCCCCTTCAGAAGGGCATAGATGTATTTTTGCGGATTTGTCAGAAGTCCGAACAGGTAAGTCCCTCTGCTTTGATGCTGACTCGATGGGCTGTCCCGGCGGCAAACGGTATCTGGGTTTCACTGAAGAGATTATGCCGGACTTTGAGTACTTTTTGTCCTGTGGCATCCCAGGAAAACTCGAAGGTGAGCGCTACAAAAAAACGCCCGAACTTGTGAAAAAGATAATGAAAAAAGTTCCGCAATTGAAGGCACCCGGCAAGTTTATTGTCTTCAAGAGGTGGGACATGCTGCAAGAGTCAGATGAGCCTGATGTGGTCGCATTTCTTGCCCCTCCAGACGTGCTGTCTGGTCTTTTTACACTTGCAAATTTTGACGTAGCTCAGACCAACGGCGTATTTTCACCATTTGCCGCCGGCTGTGGCTCCATTGTTCAGTACCCATATTTGGAAAAGGATGCCAACTGCCCAAGAGGTGTCCTCGGGATGTTTGATGTCTCGGCACGCCCCCACATCCATAAGGATGTTTTGAGCTTTTCGGTGCCGATGAGCAAGTTTGTCAACATGATCAATAATATGGAAGAGAGTTTTCTCATAACAGGTTCTTGGAGCAAAGTTCACAAACGGATTGAAGCAGGAGCGGAGCAGCCTTCAGGGACTCACCCGGCATGATGAACCGTTCGGGTTGACTCCTTAGCCTTTCACCTGTCCGCGAAAAATGTCTGAGAATCCTTGAGTGGAGAGGATCGGTGACGCGCACACGAATTAGATAGACTGGTTGTCCCTTGGCCTTGGGTAATACTTTAATAGGTTCCGGATTCGACAGTTATGATCGAATTGATTACAGACAGAGATATTTATGAAAAGGTTATCTGTAGTCGCGTCCCTAAAGCCAAGAAGTTCCTTTGGCTGGCAACTGCCGACTTAAAAGATCTGCACGTGGACAAGCAGGGCAAGATGGTCCCTTTCCTTGAGATATTGTCTGATTTGGTCAGGAAAAAGGTAGAAATAAGGCTGCTTCATGCAAAAGAGCCTGGACCGGCTTTCAGAAGGGACTTCGACAAGTATCCGAATCTGATAGGCGGGATGGAGAGAATCCTATGTCCTCGTGTTCACTTTAAGTCTGTAATAATTGACGGCAAGTTTGCTTATACGGGCAGTGCTAATCTTACCGGCGCTGGTATGGGCGCAAAAACTGCGGACAGAAGGAACTTCGAGGCCGGAATTGTCACTGATGACAAGAAGATTATCGGCGAGATAATGGATCAATTTGACAGAATCTGGAGGGGTGAGCATTGCAGACAGTGTAAGAGAAAACAGTTTTGTGCTGACTATGAAGACCTTCTGTTGCAATGAAGTACAGGGCATACCTCGACATTGAGACAACTGGATTGAGCCGTCATTACTGTGACCTCACGGTGATTGGCATTGCTCTCGAAAAAGGTGGGAAAATCAAAGTGATACAGCTTATTGAAGCTGACCTACATGAAGCAAGGCTACTCAAAGCCCTTCAAGGCGTGGATGAAATCTACAGCTACAATGGCAGTCGGTTTGATTTGCCTTTTATCAAGGCCAAGCTTGCAGTGGATTTGAAGCAGTCGTTTAAACACACTGATTTGATGTATGATTGTTAATAAGTGGGCTCTACAGACTCTACTTGAGTATAATGAAGAAGATGTTGTTAATTTGCATGTGCTCAGGCAAAAACTCCGCGTCCGTTAGCGCAATTGCCTTCGCTCCTGAATTAGCCGCACTCTTGCCGGTCAGTCTCAACGTAGTGATGGTAATGAGGAAATGCCAGTCATAAAATTCACCCTATGAAAGAGTCAAAACATGGTCCAATTACTGAAATCACTCTCTACCCCCATTGTTTGGATTTTAGCCTTTATGGTCACCGGCTTGATGCTTGCCAGACTTTTGCGAAAGAGGCCAGCCTCTAAGGTCGGATGGCGTTTGACGTTCTTCGGAACATTCGTTTTGTATTTCTTCAGCTTTAAACCGGTAGCGAACTTGCTCGTGTATTCTTTGGAATGCAAATACCATGCACCCCCTGCAGAGGCTCTGGCGACTCTTGATGCTGTAGTCATTCTGGCTGGTGGCCTTCATCCACCATGTGAATTCCGGGATTATCCTGAGGTCAGTGGGGCAACTTATTCGCGACTATTTAACGGCGTAAGAGCCTTTAAGCAAAGTGGTGCGAAGACACTGATTTTGTCTGGTGGCGTTTTAGTTGCGAACAGCGAAAGCGAAGCTGAAATTATGGGCGTTTGGCCGGAGAACTGGGAGTTCCCCAAAATAAAACCATGACAGAAACGAAGTCGCGTAATACAATGGAACACGCTATCAACCTTGCAGAATTGCTTTCTCAAACAAAAAATAGGAGAATCGGGCTTGTGACTTCAGCCTTGCATATGTTACGCTCAGACAGCACGTTTACAAAGCAGTTTCCAGAGGATACCATTGTGCCGATTCCGGTAGGCCATATCTATTCTCGGCCAAGATACAATCTCAAAAGCCTTATCCCGTCCGCAGGGGCTTTGTCAACAAGTAGTAATGCGCTGCACGAATGGATTGGAATAGTCTGGTATTCAATGAGGTATTGAATTAGAGGAAGAGTCTTGCAGGAGTTCAGTTGGAATGCAACAGTGTTAAGAAAATATGGGTAAGAACGACAATTTACTTTTCAACGAACAACGGCGAAGTATAATTGTAAGTTGTGTTTTCGTAGATCAACTAACGTGAAGCTGCACTGCAAGGCGTGGAGACTATGAGAACCGTGCAACTTCTGATTTCTTCTTTGGTGTTGTTGGCAGTCTTTCTCATAGGCTGTGAAACGACGCATAAAGTTCAGCACGTTGCCAAACCGACCGCACGAATGGTAAGCCTTAGACTTCAGCAGGTTAAGCTGGGCTACGCCATACTGCTGTTCGACGTTGAGATTGATAACCCTTATCCGTCCAGTCTGCCGTTAGTAGGTCTTTCCTACAGCCTCACGAGCGGAGGTGGCACGTTTATTACAGCCACTCCCATTCATCAGGCTAGCGTGCTACCGAACAGCAGGCAGATTGTTGTGCTGCCGGACGAGGTCATCTATGCGCGCTTGTTAAGAGCCTTGAACAGCAAGCCCGGTTCCACAATTCCCTATAGAGCAAGAATATGGTTGCAGGTGGATGTCCCGAATTTGGGGCCTGTTGAGGTGCCTTTGAGACATGAAGGTCAGCTTGCCTTGCCGAACCCTCCTGAGATAAACAAGGAACATAGCAACAAGCACACGATCTGCTTGCGGGTCGCCCCGCTGAGCAAAGCGAAGAATAAAGGTAATTCCTGGCGGAGCTCGTTCTTTCGATGGTCATTGGACAGCACGTCACCCCGATTTGCGGCCAGCAAACCATCGAAATTGGGACTTAGGCGGTTAGGTTGGACGCTCTGGCCATTGTGTGCCGATATATGGTATACTAATAGATGTGTCGTGTCGGGCTAGTACCTGTGTCAAATTCGAGGTTGTGGGTAAGAACCCCACGTGAAACCCATTCGGCTGCGCTCAGGGCAGGCGTGGGACTAAATATTTAGCCTGCGGTTCTACCGCAAGTTGTGAACCATAAAATCAATATTGACAGACTACTAGCGGTGGGCACAGGTGTGCCCCGCTAGATATTAACAATCTTTTTGAAAGGGCGAAACAATGAAGAAGTGCAGTGTCATCACAATCATCATCGCTTTAGCAGCAGGACAGAGCTCCGGCTTGACCTTTATCGGACCACCGGTAGCTACGCTGGAGGAAGGCCAGATTGGAATTGACGGCGACTACACTTTTACTGAACTAGACATCGACTTGGCAGGATATGGGAGGTTAGGCACCCTTGAGGAAGTAGAACTGCACTCGTTATTTGCGCGGTTCGGCTATGGGATTAATGATAGTTGGGAATGCTTTGCCCGATTGGGCGTAGCTGTTATGGAGGGTTCGCCAATTGATGGCGATGTCGAGCCCGCCTGGGGTATCGGGACGAAGGCAACGCTTCTTACCCAACAGAACCTGAAAATTGGGTGCCTGTTTCAAATTCAATGGTTTAAGAGTGAAGATGAGTTGAGCGTTGCCGGCCTTTCCGGAGATTCTGAAATCGATATGTATGAGTTTCAGGTGGCCTTTGGAGCAATGTACGAGGCCTACGGTTTGCAAGTGTACGCTGGACCTTTCGTAAACTGTGTTGGTGGAGAAGTGAATATAAAAACGGCCGGCGGAACCCGGTCGCCTGCCATCGAAGAAGAAGCCGAAGCCGGCGGCTTTCTGGGTGTCGCGTTTGAAATCAGAGAGCTTTTTAACCTCTGTGTTGAGTACATGTTCACCAGCGATGCCACTGGCCTTGGCATCGGAACGACCTGGCTGTTCTGAAAACGATTATCCTTGATCGAGGTTTACATTCTATTCTGGTTCGAGAGGCTTTTACAGGAGTCTACTTCACAACTGGAGGAAGAGCCTATATTGCAGCCTTCGGCGTCATTGCGCTGGC
This sequence comes from Planctomycetota bacterium, assembly GCA_030641115.1. Taxonomy (GTDB): domain Bacteria; phylum Planctomycetota; class Phycisphaerae; order Sedimentisphaerales; family Anaerobacaceae; genus DAOWID01. Next base: position 9,019 of record DAOWID010000066.1, read on the forward strand.
ACCGCACCAGTTGACAGCGCGCTACTAATTTCACCACTCAGCCGGCAAAGCATTGACAAGACTATGCCACATATCGTAAAATAGCCAAGAGTTGTTTACAGGGCTTTTAAGGACCTATAAATCCCCATAAAATGCTGTCACAATTAGTGGTCCAAAACAAGTGAGGAAGGCAGTAGAGGATGTTCTATCCTACGAGGATCTTGTTCTCTGCCAGTATATTTACCCTGTTTCTTGCCGGTTCCGCGGCCGCGGAGCATTTCGTGGGCGATTTCAACCGGAACTGCACAGTCGATTTTGCAGACGTGTCGGTCCTTATCGAGCAGTGGTTGAACGCCGAGGGTAGCTCAACCGACCTCAACGGCGACGATAAGATTGATATGGCTGATTTTGCCATCATCGCGGGTAACTGGGGTAGGATTGACGCCCCCCTCGTGATTAGCGAGTTTATGGCAAGCAATGCTAGTTCTCTTCCGCCGGGAGCGGGTGACCTGCTGGACGAGAATGGGGACTCTTCCGACTGGGTCGAGATCTACAATCCGACCGACAAGGCTGTCAATTTGGATGGTTGGTGTCTGACCGACAACAAGGCCAATTTGACGAAGTGGCGCTTTCCCGCGGTCGAGTTGCAGGCCGGCGAGTTTCTCATAGTCTTCGCATCTGGCAAGAACCGGGCTCAAGCCGGGTCAGAATTGCACACCAACTTTCAGCTTGATGCCGACAATACTGAGTACCTGGCGCTGGTTGCGGCTGATGGTGTTACTACTGCCCACGAATATGCACCGGAGTATCCCCTGCAATTAACGAACATCTCCTACGGCGTGGCGCAGTACGCCAGAACACTCGTGTCCCCAGGCGCCACTGCTTCATATCACGTGCCCACCAGCGACGATGCCGGTGCCGATTGGACTTTTCTGGACTTCGACGACTCCGGATGGGACACAGGAGCGACTGGGCTGGGCTTCGGCTTTGGGGGCGCACCGCGAACCGCCTATAACGACTGTGCGTACGGCGACGACCAATACAAAGCTGAAAACATTACAACCTACGGCATAGGTAGTGGATACGGTGGTCCTACTTCCGGGCCGCTGCTCGACCAAACTACAGGTGAAGATATGGGTATCACCGTCATCTTAACCGATGCTGGCAGCGTTAGCTGGCAACCAGGTCCCACCTATGGAGGAAGTGACTGTGCCGAAGGCACCGATGCGTACGACACATTTGCCGGCATCGTGGACATGACCGGTGTGCTTACCTACGGCAGTGTCGGCTGGTGGGTCAACCTGACATTCACGGGCCTGGATCCGGCAACCGAGTATACGTTTGCCACGTCTGCAGCTCGGTGCAATTACGCTGATCGGCTCACGATATACACCATCAGTGGGGCCGACACCTATGTCAATGCCAGCACGGACGGCGTGGATATCCTTGCCGATAACAAGGTCCGCTTCAATACCGGCGACAACTACAACGAAGGCTATGTCGCGCGCTGGACGGGCATCAGGTCTTCCAGCGGCAGCTTCACGGTCCGGGCTGAAGCCGATCCAAGCAGCCCCGAAGGTCGCAAGGCCTATTCCTTCGACGTCTTCATGCTTCAGGGAGGGTTTGGCGGCTTCGATATCCACGAGCAGATGCAAAACGTCAATGCCTCACTATGGTCACGCATCGAATTCTTCCTCGAGGAAGGAGAAGCCGATATCTTTGATACCCTGACACTGCGAATGAAGTACGAGGATGGTTTCGTAGCGTACCTAAACGGCCAGGAAATCGCCCGTCGCAATGAGCCGGCCTCGCTGCAATGGAATTCAGCGGCGAAGTCTGATCGTCCGATCGAAGACGCTTCCGCCTTTGAATCGATTAACATTTTGGGCTTCAAGGGGGTGCTGCAATCCGGCAGGAACGTACTGGCGATTCACGGCCTTAACGACGACAAGGATGACGGGGAGTTCGTCATCCTGCCCGAGCTGCTTGCCGCCAGCAACACGGGCGTTCCGCAGTACTTCACAAGGCCCACACCCGGCAAGTTCAACGTCTCCGGTGCAAAAGGTCTTGTCAGCAAAGTGTGGTTCAGTCACGAGCGTGGTTTCCATGACAGCCCATTTGTCTTAACACTGTCCACCGAGACTGAGGGTGCAGAGGTCCGTTATACCCTTGATGGCTCGCAGCCTACGATAACACACGGACATACGTACACCGACCCGCTCCCCATTTACCAAATCGCGACCATCCGGGCCGTAGCGGTTAAGCCGGGCTTCTTGGATTCAAAGGTCGAGACGCACACTTACATTTTCTTAAGCAATGTGATAAAGCAATCGCCTAATGGGGAGGTACCCGGTCCCGGCTGGCCTACGGGTAGTGTCAATGGTCAGGTCTTTGATTATGGTATGGATCCGGACGTAACCAATGACCCGCGGTACAAGTATGTAATGAACGACGCTCTGCTGGCTGTTCCTACCATTTCACTCGTAACGGATCTTGCCAACCTCTTTGATCCATCGAAGGGTATCTATGTTAACGCCTATGGCAGCGGCCGGAACTGGGAGCGGCCCACCTCTGTAGAGCTAATCAATCCGGATGGCAGCGAAGGTTTCCAGATTGATGGCGGCTTGCGGATCCGTGGCGGCTACAGCCGAGGCAGTTGGAATCCAAAACACGCTTTCCGCCTCTTCTTCCGCGCCGAGTACGGCCGGGCCAAGCTTGAGTACCCGCTGTTCGAGGACGAGGGCGTCGATGAGTTCGACTGTGTCGACCTGCGAACCAGCCAGAACTACTGTTGGGCCCACGGTGGCGGCGGCGGTAGACACAACACGATGGTTCGTGAAGTCTTCTCACGCGACCTCCAGGGCGAAATGGGACATCCTTATACACGCAGCCGGTATTATCACCTGTACATCAACGGCCATTACTGGGGCCTTTCCCAGACGCAGGAACGTTCTGAAGCCTCGTTTGCCGAGTCCTATCTCGGCGGCGATAAAGACGACTATGACGTTGTGAAAACCCCCGGCATGAACCCGACCGACGGCAATCGCAAGGCCCTTGACCGGCTCTACTACGAGACGATTGCGGGCCTGGACAACAGTGAAAGGTACTACCGAGTACAGGGCTTGAACACGGATGGCACGCGCAATCCGAACTACGAAAGGCTGCTGGATGTTGACAACGTTATTGACTTCATGATTATCGAATACTACACGGGTGACCGGGATGGTCCGGCCTCTCGATTTACCAACGTACCCAACAACACATACGGCATCTACAACCGCGTGAACCCGGACGGCTGGAAATGGTTCCACCACGACAATGAGCATACGCTTGGT
>DAOWID010000156.1 GCA_030641115.1 Planctomycetota bacterium
CGGTCCTCGGCAGCGACCCAATCAATCTTCTCAGCCGACAATGGTCTTATGCCGCTCAAGGTGATCCGCAACCGACAGCTCCCTCCGTCAGGCCCAGAAGAAAAATCGACTACATTATGTACAAACCGAAGGACCGATGGAGGGTAGTGGAGGTACGGGTGATAGATGAGAAAGTTGCCTCAGATCACTGCCCGGTGTTCTCGGTGCTGGAGCTGCTGCCGGACGGCGAGGGCAAGAAACGCTAATCGCAGCGGCTGGCCAATAAACTAAAATCATCTTATCTCGACTATAAAAATTTACCCTCCATCAAAAAACCCTGCGGCGGCCCCTGGCCGCAGATTCTAGGGCACGTGAAGGATCGTACCGTAAGACAGGAAACCCCCAGAGTAAATCCTTCGACCTTGCTCAGGACAAGTCTGGGGGCTAAACAAAAACCCCGCGTAAAACGCAGGGCTAAATGTGCCCCCGAAGCGAGCTTCGGGGCTAAACAGAAACCCCCAGAGTAAATCTGGGGGCTAAACGTTGCCGCTTGTGGCGAGGAAGCTGTCATAAAAAAAGCCGCTTTGAAAAGCGGCTTCTTGCTTGCGGTCAATTATTCATTCGTCGGCTGTTACAGCTCACTGTCGTTATCGCCACTACCCGGAGTCTCACTCTGCGGCTCCTCAAGGGCCTGCCTCGGATGAGCATTTTCGTAGACCTCTTTTAGTCTCTTTGTGGTCAGATGCGTGTAAACCTGCGTGGTTGATAACGACTGGTGGCCCAGCAATTCCTGAACGCTTCTTAAATCAGCACCGTTGTTTAACATGTGCGTTGCAAAACTGTGACGCAAGGTATGTGGGCTGATTGCTGGGTCAAGGCCGGCTATCTTGAGATATTTGTCCATCTTGCGACGGACACTTCGTGTACTGAGCCTGCGGCCATGCTTGTTCACGAACAGAACTCTCGCGTCAAAGTTGGTGTTGTTCTGGGCCCGCTTGTTCCTGAACTCCATATAGTGCTGAATAACCTGCAAGGCTGACGAGCTGATCGGTGCAATTCTTTCCTTTTTGCCTTTACCCCTGACGTGTATGACCTCACCCAAGAAATCTACGTCGTCCATATTGAGGGCTACAAGCTCACTGACTCTGATGCCGGTGCTGTAGAGCGTCTCCAGAATTGCTCTATCCCTTGCGCCCAGCCAGCTATCCGCCGGTGGTGTCTCGAGCAATTTCTTTACCTCTTCGTACTCAAGGAACCGCGGCAGTTTCTTGTCTTGCTTCGGCGTTCTAACTCCTGTAACCGGATTCGAGCTGACTCGGTTCGTCCTGACCAAGAACTTATAAAAGCTCCGCAGGGTGGCGAGTTTGCGAGCTACGGTCGCTTTTGAGTATTGCTTCTCATTCAGGCAAGCCAGATACGACCGGATGACATTAATATCTGTCGAAAGAAATAGCTGATCAAGCTTGGGCTTTGTCTGCGTTGCAACCGCTGTGGCTGGACCGCCCTGCTGCTGAGCCAACGAAACGGATTCAGCAGACGAACCGCCACTTTCTGAAGCACCAACTAAAAACTCACCAAATTGCCTCAGATCGGCACCGTAACACTTCGCCGTATGTTCCGAGAATCGCCTTTCAAATTTCAAGTAATTCAGGAACTGTTGAACATTCGCACTGTCTTGTTCCATAGTGTACCTACCTATTCTATTCTATTCGATTCTATGTGCTAACTTACTTGGATCTGGGTATCCACATGTTGGCGTATGAGTTTATCTGCTTGGCCAATGAGCGTCTGGGTCAGTTTGAAACTCAGCACCGCTGCATCAAACCAATCGAAATCGGTCCGCTTATCCTTTGCGTGTTCTATCAGAACCTCCAAGAGCTCATCTTCTCGTCCGTCCTCGTAACGAAAGATGAACTTTTCTGTCCCCTTGTTTAAGACCAGTTGTCGCTTCTTTTTTTTCATTAGTACCGACAATCTCAACTTACGCAGAATTGGCCGGCGAAATTGACCGGCCATGTGTTTCGCATTAACACCTATTACTCTTTATCGGCCTATAAGCCTCTTGCTGAAATCGAAAACTTTGATTTCCTTCAATAATGCGATAAAATCGACACTCTGGAAAATGCCACACCGCTTTTATCGGCCAATAAGAGCCCTGTCTTTACAAAATGAACACATATGTTGGCAGATTAGGGAGAAATTTCGATGAATTGTTACAAAGCAGCAAAACCCCGCCTCGAAGGCGGGGCTAAATACTTAGCCCCAGGTTTCACCTGGGGTCTGCCCTGAAGAGGACTATTCCACCCTTCTCCTCAGAATCAATAACCCCCCGCTGTTGAAGGTGACTGACATATTTTAGGGCTTCATTGCGGTGGATACCCAGACCTGAGCATATATCACTCAGCGAGCAAGGTCGGCGTTTTAGCATTGATAATACGTCTTAGCGACGCTCCCGACATGCTCACCATGGTGGCGTGGTGAGAAATCAGGCACCACCTCACAGTTCGCCCCCAAGCTGGCGGCTATAGCCTGAAGCTTTCCAGCATCCAGCCTCTTAACACTTGCCTCGGCGGTAGAGCGCACGGCAGTATTGAGCTGTACCTTATCTGGACGAATAAGCTCGACAGCATCTTTGATCTTGGCAATTTGCTCGGTATCGGTATTTAGCCCTTCAGCCAAAAAGACTTCAAGCCATATCCGGCCGGGAAACTCATTTCTAAATGCGCACAACCCTGAAATCAGCTTTCCAACACTGATATCTTTGTGCGGTCGATTTACTTTCCGGAAACCCTGCTCATCACCGGCATCAAGTGAGGGCAGCACGACATCAGCTTTTGCACAGTCGGCTCGCACATCCTGTCTATACAACAATGTGCCATTGGTTAGTACGGCTAAAGGAATGTCGGTAATCTGCTTTATGCCATCAATGATCTCGCCAAGCCGCGAATGCAGGGTCGGCTCACCAGAGCCACTGATGGCGATAAAATCCGCCTTGAGGCCCTGGGCCAGTCTTTGCTTTAGCTCCGCCAAGACCGGCTCAACAGCAACAAACTCTCTGCGCTCAATTGTCTTCTCAGTGGTTTTACCGACCTGGCAGTAGACGCAATCCAGCGTACAGACCTTAGCTGATACGATATCAACACCCAAACTGAGCCCAAGTCTCCGCGAAGGTACCGGGCCGTACAAATATTTCAGTCCTTCAACCACTTTTCGATCCACGTACGATCTGAAATATCTCTTTGCACACGTTTATTAAATCCTCAAGCCAGTCTATCGGCATGATAGTGGCGGCATCTGATTTTGCTTTGTCCGGCTCAGTATGGACCTCGAGAAAAAGCCCGTTGGCCCCAGCGGCAACCGCCGCTTTTGCCAGAATTGGTGCCATTTCCCGTCTGCCTGCGCTGGCGTTGCCAAGTCCGCCGGGCTGCTGAGTGCTGTGGGTCGCATCAAAAACCACCGGATAGCCGAGCTTCTTCATGACTTCGATAGCTGTCATATCGTTGACCAGCCGATTGTAACCGAAAAATGTGCCGCGCTCAGTGAGTATGATCTGTTCATGACCGCAAACGCGAATCTTCTCGACCACGTTTTTCATCTCCCCAGGCGATAGAAACTGGCCCTTCTTTACGTTTACAGGCTTTCCCGTTCGCGCACAGGCACAAACCAAATCAGTCTGCCTGCATAAGAAAGCAGGCACCTGGAGACAATCAACCACTTGGCCGGCTACCGCCGCCTGAGATGGCTCGTGCACGTCAGTCATAACAGGCAAGTCAGTCTCTTGACGCACCGCTGCGAGAATTTCCAAACCTTTGTCCAGACCCGGGCCACGAAAGCTGGATATGCTGCTGCGGTTGGCCTTATCGAAACTGGCCTTGAAAATCACTCCTACATCGGCGCCGCTGGCAACCTCAGCAAGTCTGCTGGCAATATCCAAGCAACAGGCTTTGCTCTCGATAACACAGGGGCCAGCCATTAGGAATAATGGTGCATCTAAACCAACCTCAACGCTGCCGACTTTGAAGCTCATTTTATATATACGTCGCTCTAAAGTGACTAAAGTGTGCTAAAGTGCCTAAAGTGAACTAAGCCTATATCAGCGGAGGCTGACCGACCTTAGGCACTTCAGGCATTTCAAACTCTAGTAGTCTGTCAGGATTGAATCTGTAAGCTGTCATTCCCGCGGAAGCGGGAATCCAGATTCTGAAAATGGATTCCGCATCAAGTGCGGAATGACAACCTCTAAAATCAAATTTGACAGACTACTATGGCCTTTGACTTATCCCAATGCTCTGATAATTCTGGTTCTTATCCCCGCCGGCTTGGCGTCTTCGGGAACCATCACATTAACAGCGTGCGGTATCACGTTGATTTGTACGGGCAGAGGCGGACCAGGGTCCCCATCAATCTCAGTCCTTACGCAGGCAGTCTTGGAACTTACAGAGATGCTCTTGCCTTGACGATAGATGACGTCACTACAATAAGCATGTTGTTTCAAAACCGTCTCCGCGGAGTGCTTTAGCAAACGTACTCTGGAGGAACATTCATAGATACACACATCCAACAGCCCATCGCTAAAATCAGCATGGCGCAATATCTGCAAGCCCGTAGCATATCTTGAAATATTGCCGACAAAAACCAAAGCGGGACCATCGAAAATCTCTTCGCCGTCAACCTCTACTCTCATTGACTCAAACTTATAATTCCAGAAGGTCCACCAGATCGGCTCAAGGTAATCAAAGTAATCTATATGCCCTTTGCGCCGCTTGCTGACACGTTCAATCACCTGGCCATCAAATCCAAAACCTGCTATCGAAGTAAAACACCTCCCATTTACACTTCCCAGGTCCAAGGGTCGAATGCACCCTGCCTCAAATGTCCTTGTCAGAGTTTTCAGCCGTTCGTCAAACCCCAATTCATTGGCCAGCAAATTTTCCGTTCCGCAGGGTACCATCAGCAGAGTCTTATCGCTGCCTTCCAAACCATGTGCGACTTCCCTAACGGTACCGTCGCCGCCTACAACGACAACCAGCGAGCAGTCGTAATCAACCGCTGCGTCAGTAGCAAGCTCACAGGCATGATCCAGGGAAGCGGTCGGACTGACCCTGACATCAAACCCTTTTTCGACAAGGTATCGCTCAAATTGACGCCCAGTCAGTTTGCTGCTGCTGGCCCCAGATTTGGGATTTACGATGTAGGCAATATAACCATCTTCCGGTTTCATAGTTGTAAATCACAGCCTCTATAAGAAAACTTCCCTTTCGGCTTTGTTAAGCTCACGAAGCCTTTTCTCTATCAAGAGTGCATAACTCTCGGCGATGTGCGGCAAGCTCTCCAGCTCTAATCTCCTTTGCACATCGGCTATTTCGTTACCACTGGGACCCTCTATTTCCACAAAACTACCTAACAAAGGCAACTCATCCAGGGCAACGATGCAATTTCCAAGCCGCCAAATTCGACGCTTCTTTTGAAAAGCCAACGCCCTTTCGTACCCCAGGGCCGAAAGCAGGTTCTCAGCGGAATCAGCGTCTTTGATTTCAATCTCAATCTGCTGCCTTTTCTTGAATTGGTCTTTTTCTTTAGGGCCTTTATAAGTCAAACAAAATGTCTCACCACATCCAACCAACTCTCGCCGCAAGCGGAGACATCGGTCGGCCTTGGTCAGGGTCGCGCCTGCGTCATCAAGATAGTAATCTGTCTGCAACTGCTCTGCCAAGAATTCGGCGCCGAGTTCAGTCAACTTACGCTCTGTCTGCTCTAATGAGTCAACCTTAAGTTTTGCTTCAATCTCGGCACACATAAGTATGAGGTGACATTAGGTGATTATGCTCACTATTCGCGGCTTAGCAACAATGATCTTCTTGGCCGGTTTACCGTCCATAGCCGCTTTTATCTTCGCACTAATCAATGCCTGCCCCTCAATCTCCTTCTCATCTGCGTCGGCGGCAACTACTATCCTATCCTTGATTTTGCCATTGACCTGCACCGCCAACTCAATTTCTTTCTCTTTGATAAGCTCCTTGTCGTATTCAGGCCAAGCCTCGTAAGCCAAGCTATCGGTATGGCCTAATCTCTGCCAGAGTTCTTCTGCGATGTGTGGTGCTAATGGCGCAAGAATCAGAACGAATTTTTCGGCGACAGATTTGGCCCTGATTGTTTGTTTGTTCAGATGATTTACAAAAATCATCATTGCGCTGATTGCCGTGTTAAAACCGAAAGTCTCGATATCGTCACCGACCTTCTTTATCGTCTGATTCAACAGTCTGAGTGTCGCCTCATCTGCCTCGGCCTGTTTTATCTGCTCGGCAAGCTCACCGGTATCTTCGTTGACGATTGTGCGCCACGCTCTCTGTAGGAATCGGTGCACGCCTTCGACCCCTTGCATATTCCAGGGTTTGATTGCCTCCAAGGGCCCCATAAACATCTCGTAAAGCCGCATTGAATCTGCACCATAGTCGGTGACAACCGTGTCGGGATTGATTACGTTTCCGCGTGACTTGCTCATTTTTTGGCCATCTTCACCCAGAATCATTCCCTGATTGACGAGCTTCTGGAATGGCTCTTTGGATTGACAATAGCCCAAGTCATAGAGCAATTTGTGCCAGAATCGCGCATACAGAAGGTGTAGTACGGCATGTTCAGCGCCGCCTATATACAAATCAACCGGCATCCAGTATTTTTCCTTTTCAGGGTCCCAGCCTTGCTGATTATTGTCCGGGTCAAGGTACCTAAGATAATACCAGCAGCTCCCGGCCCATTGAGGCATTGTGTTTGTTTCGCGCCTTGCGTTCGAGCCATCTGGCAGTGTCACGTTCACCCAATCACTGATATTGGCTAACGGCGATTCACCCGTCCCGGCAGGCTTATAGTCTTCGACCTCCGGCAGCACCAATGGTAAGTCATCTTCCGAAAGCCCAACAATGCGACCATCTCCACTATGCAGAATTGGGAACGGCTCGCCCCAGTATCGCTGTCTGCTAAAAAGCCAATCACGCAATTTATAGTTCACAGCTTTTCTACCCAGCCCTCTTTGGGAAAGCCAATCAGTAATCTTCTCTTTGAACTGGGCCGTCGGCAAACCATCGAACTCGCCGCTGTTAATCGCGTTTCCGTCACCCACAAAGCATAGCTTTGCCTGTTTGACCAGCTCAGCCTCTTTCTTATCTGCCGGCTCAACAACCGGAATAATTGGAAGGTCGAATTTAGTAGCAAATTCAAAGTCGCGCTCATCGTGGGCGGGGACGGCCATGATCGCACCGGTGCCGTAGCTAATCAGGACGTAATCGCTTACCCAGATTGGTATCTTTTCGTTGTTGACGGGATTAAGCGCGTAAGCACCTAATGGTTCGCCGGTTTTTTCCTTAGCCAAATCAGTTCTGTCTAAATCGCTCTTACGCGCAGCCTCTTCACGATATTTTTGAACATCTTGGCTTCTTTCTTCATCTGTAATTTTATCCACCAGTGGATGCTCAGGGGCCATTACCATATAGGTTGCACCGAATAGGGTGTCCGGCCGAGTTGTAAATACCCAGATTTCTTCGTCGAAGCCATCCACCTTGAAATTGACTTCGGCCCCGACACTTTTTCCTATCCAATCAACCTGCAGCTTCTTAATCGATTCGGGCCAGTCGACCTCGTCCAAATCGTTTAGCAGTCTCTCGGCGTAGTTTGTTATCCGCAGCATCCATTGCCGCATCGGCTTTCTGATTACGGGATGCCCTCCACGCTCACTAAGGCCGCCGACCACTTCCTCATTTGCCAGAACAGTTCCCAGCGCCGGGCACCAATTGACAGGCACTTCCGCTTCATAAGCAAGACGGTTGTCATCTATGAATTTCTGTCTCTCTTGCTCATTTAACCCTTCGGGGATGGGCAGCTCTTCGATAGGCTTGGCTTTTTGTTCGCTCTCCTCGAAGTAACTGTTGAAAAACTTCAGAAATATCCATTGAGTCCACTTGTAGTAACCTGGGTCGGTAGTATTGACTTCGCGGTCCCAGTCATAGCTGAAACCAAGTGATTTGATCTGCTTGCGAATACTATCCACGTTCTTTTGGGTTGTTTCTTTTGGGTTTGTGCCGGTACTGACGGCATACTGTTCTGCCGGCAAACCGAATGCATCCCATCCCATGGGATGCAGGACGTTAAAGCCTTTCATTCGCTTATACCGGGCGACTATGTCGCTTGCGGTATAACCTTCCGGATGGCCAACATGCAGGCCGGCAGCGCTGGGATAGGGAAACATGTCCAGCACATAATATTTGGGTTTGGTGCTGTCACAATCGTTTGCTTTGAATGTCTTGTGCTCTTGCCAGAATTGCTGCCATTTCTTTTCAATCTCGCCAGAGTTGTAAAGTCCTTTTTTCGCACACATGACTACACAATAAAACAAATGTCCGACAAAATCCACTAAAATTCATCGTCAATCAACTGCAGAAAACTTTGGCAAGTTTTCGTTATGAGATCGTCTTCGACATGCTTACAAAACTGGAGCAAGGGACTGGACACTTACAAGGGCAAGACGTTGGCCCTCTGCGAGATGGAAAAAAGAAGATGTTAGCAGCCAGATGAAAGCTATTCGCGCTGGTGTGAAGGTTTAGGACTCCCACATTCCGTCCGGCTGTACCTGGAGGACTCCGGTATCCCGATAAAAATTCAAAGTTGCGATCATATAATTGACCAGAGCTTCTGAGGCCACATCCTGGGCATCGAATAAGGCATTCTGGGCGTTAAGTACCCGTCGGCTGCTTGCTCGCCCGTACTTCATCAACAGAAGTGTGTTCTTAAATCGCTTTTGAGCCAATCTTAGGCCTTGTGACGATACTTTGTAACGCTCGATTGCCTCTGTCAAGTCTCTGTAGGCCTGGCGGATCTCCAGCCTCATTGTGTCCTGAGCCAACTCGTGCTCTCTCTTGCGCTGATTCAAAGTTAGTAGTGCTTTGCGGAAGACGTTTTGCTCCGCCACCCGGTCCAGCGGTAGATCCATCTCCAAAGCCGCCATGAGGAAGTCTCCCAGATCGCTTTTGTTATCCCCGTAAAGATCGTGCAGAGGCATATTGGCGTTTAGCTGCAGGTTCAATTCAGCACCGAGGGCATCTGCAGCGACCAAGACTTTGCGTTCGGCATCGGCTATTGCGTCGCCGCTATTGGCCAAATCAAGGCGCCGAGCTAAAGCTGTTTCAATGGCTTGGACCTCGGAAAAATCAGGGTAACTAATCTCCATGGCCCTGAGACTATTGAGTTCACGCTCGTCCAACTGGAATTCCGCCGTAGTGGGCATACCCAGCGTTATCTTGAACCAATCAAGCATCAGCCCATATTCTTTGTGCGCCTGAAGATACGCATCCTGGGCTTGCAGAATCTCCTGTCGGACTCTGTCCAACTCTTCCGCAGGCAAACGCCCTGCTGCTACCAGTTTTTCAACCCGGCTGCCGAGCCACGTCAGAGCGTCACAATTTTCCTTGGCATTGTTTACCGCATCAAAAAGCTGCAGGATCTGGTAGTACTGAGTGATTACTAAGACAACAAACGTTTTGCGGAACCGATTAAACAAACGCAATTGGTAGAGGGTATCGCGTTCAGCCTGCGTAAGATTCTCGATGACAACTCGCCGGTCCCGGCCCCGAAGAAGCGGCTGCGTCACCTGCAGACCAAGGACTTGGAAAAATCTTTCCCCCTTCCAGGGTCCGGTGAGCAGCCGACTCCAACCAAGGCCAAGATTAGCACCGATCATGGTGCCCCCCATCAACAATTGGTTGAACCCAAAACCAGGACCGATTGTCACTTCGTCCGGGTCCAATTCGTTTTGGATCCCCAATTGACCCTCTCTAATAGGAATATCTTGACCCAGCCGATCTGGATTAAAGCGAGGCTCGATCCCAGCTCCAACCGTTCTGAATCTGTCTCCGTCATACTTGGCATCTTGAGCCTTTAGCTTGGTGAAAAACTGAGTTTCAAACGTATGACGCATCAGCCTCAAATCCAACGCCGTCGTGTATAGAGTTTCCTTCTGCAATTGATAGTCACGATTGTGAGCGGTCGCAATTGCCACCGCTTGTGGCAGGCTTAGGACGCTGCCGGCAGGTATGGTCTTGGCGATTTGAATGTCGTTAGGCGATGGAGCCACATCGCTAACTTTATAATTGGCTTTGCTGCCAAATTCTTCCCGCCACTTTTGGTCAATGATATTGTAGACCTTTTCGTCGGCGTCTGCCTTGTAGTCGCGCTGACTGCACCCGGTCAGCCAACATAGGCCAACCAAGCTCCATATAAGGCAAGAAGAAATTCGAAATTCGAAATCCAAAGCACGAAACAAACTTGAAATTCGAATGTTCAAATTTTCAAAACTTTTTGTTTTGGTTATTAGAATCTTGGTCATTTGCTATTGTCCATGCGGGCCTCGCAATGACATAAAACGGCACATTTGCCCGGTGAACGGTTACCGCATTTTCTACAGTGTACGTATTCCGACCCTCTCACCTATTATCAGCTTCATTTGCGGGGGAACTTTAACTACGAACGGTCGCCCGCGCTCGGGGATATTTGGGTTCTGCCACAATTCCACCGGCTTTTGTACAACAGCCGGCCCGATGGATATTACCTGGGAAGGCTCGCCCTGTTGTCTGCGCCCGCTACTCTTGACAAGTTCTACAGCCATTCCCTCCCGGATTTCGTCGACCTGGTCTTCATCGGCATAGGCGACAACCTCCGTGGCCTGGAGCTGTGCTATGGTAAGTATCGGCTCGTTAACGTCAACAACCTCACCCGGCCAACGCTGAATCTGGCTGACCACGCCACCGAGTGGAGTCTTCAACTCTAAAACCTCGCGCATCTTCAATGCCGCAAGCTGCACGGATACTTCGTCCATTAGCCGCTCCTGAACCTTTATTCCCTTGTGTATAACGTCCAGAGTGGCGTCAACCGAAGGATGCTGCAGTTGGCGTCGGACAAATCCGTCGCGCCGCTCCTCGGCTTGTTCTAAATCGCTGGCGACCTGCTGGAGCAGGTCCTGATTCTTTGCGATCTTTTTCGCCAAAGTGTTGTATTCGACCTGGACTTTCTGAAGTTCATAGGGCGCGATAGCCTCTTGGCCCACAAGCTCTTCGGCAATTCTCACTTCCACCGCCAGGGCTTTCAACATGACCTTGTCAGTTTCAAGCAGTGTCTCCAATTGCAGTTTCTGACGTATAGCAGCTTCTACGTCAATGGAAAAGCGTCTCATGTCCCCTACCCGGCTGGTTTCCAGATTCGCGGCGGCGGCGAGGAGACGCTCCTGAGTGGGAATCAATTGAACTGTCAAGTATTCTATTTCCGCTAAGACAGTGACCAATCGTGCCTGCAATTCATCCCGTGGGTGCTCATTATCCAGTATCGTATCAAGTATGGCTACTATCTGTCCCTGCTCAACTTTGTCAAACAATCCGACGGGAACGCTTTTGAGCCGGCCCGTGCAAGTGGCCGCGACTTCGTATACCTGACCTTGTGCAAGACCCAAAACCTGAAAACGTCGTGATCGCTGAAAAAATAGCCCGATCACGCACACGATCGCCCCCAACCACACGAGGATAGGCAGGGAATGACGCAAATTCAAACGACCAAACAAGTAACCTCTGGAGAATTTTTTTTTCATACGTCGGCTAAACTTCCAGCAACTGCTCCTGCATTGTCAGGCTGACGTTCTCGATGCCCTCGACTTTTTCCAGCTCAGCCATCATGTGCTCGTTTTGCGCGGCACTTCGTATCATTAACTGGTAGGCGTATTCAGCCGGGCCACCAAAGCCTGTGTCCTGCACCGATATAAGGGTGAAATTGCCACAGAAACGTCTGAGGATCCCCGGAACCGGATGGTCGGGACCGATATGGCCTCTCAAGCTAAACCGCAAAAATCCATTGTGAGGCTGATGCGTACCGAAGCCGCTCAGATGTAGGTATATTACTATCAAACTCAGAACAATCGTGCCAACAATGGCAATGTAATATCGGTGGAACCCGGTTGACATACCCACCACCAATGAGCAAAAAATGAAAGCTACATCACGAGTATCCTTAATAATGTTGCGAAAACGTATCATCGCTAAAGCACCCATCAGCCCAACAGCGACGACTATACTCGTACCGATAATACCCATAACCATTGCCACGACCACGGTGATTAAAATCAACGACTGCACAAACGACCTCGAATAAGACAGACCGCTATGAGTGTAGTAATAAACCCAGGCCAGAGTCTGGCCGAGAACAAATGCCAGCAACAGCGACAAAAGGATGTCCGTAGGGCTATACAACCCTCCTGTCGAAGAGGTCCCTTCCAGCATTTGCCAAACTCTATCCATACCTTACCGCTTCAGTTGGGGCCCGCAGAACCCTAACAAACAAGACTGTTTTACCGAGGTAGCGTACTTTGATATCGATCGCTGGCGCAAGCCGAAATACGCGACCATTCGGCTCAGCCATGCGGGGTAACTACCGGTAAACTTTATTTCCAAAATCACGCCGCTTCTGGTTAGCGAACTACGCTGCCACCCTTGGCCGTCAAGTACTACCTCAGGCTTATTAGTGATGTTATAACATAGCTCTCGGTCAAAGGTCACCCTTACTCTGTTTTCTGAATCACCTTCAAACGCCTGCCGCATATACCTAATCAATACCAGGGGTTTGGCGTCAATAGCCCTCATATACAACTGGAACTGGTTGACCGCCTCTTCATCCGTGGTATAATCTTGGGGCGGCAGAGGCAATCCGGCAAGCAAAGTCGGTACGTCACGATACATGACCCTGGCCCTGCTCTTGAGAATAATATTGTTGATGCGGCGTTTGATCTCAAAAAAGCGGGGATATTCAGGCTCGTCGGTATAACTTCGGATTCGCAGCTTGAAGCGATTCTTCTGGCCCGTCAGACTCTCTCGGCAGAGCCGCAAATTATCTGAGTCCAAATAGAGACTAACGATCGGATAGACGCCGCCTCGCTGCAATTTGCAGTAGCGGTCCGGCGGCAAGAACGGCTTGATAAACTGTGCCATCGCCGCAGCTTGCGCCTCGGTGATTAGATACTTCATCTCGAAACGACACCGAAGGGTACGGTCGACAAACTGACCTGGCCTTTTCGCACTTCTCACACTGCTTTTGCCAGGATGTTGGCCCATTTTCTGCCCTGAAGTCCGTCTTAGCGATTTACCTTCAACCATAACAGCCTTCGTCATTCAACTGCCTGCCGTTCAAAGAGGCGGCAATTGTTAAGTCCAACTATTTCAGGCACTTATGCTTTTCAAATCCTACTATTGCACACCCACCACAGTGCGCACATACAGTGCGATGGGCTTATCACTCCCCTAATTTGCCTCTTTGCCGTCCAACACCAATGTCCAGCACCGTACCATCATATATTTTAACACATGTACGACCACTGAGTCAACATTTTCTTTTACCTATTACCCATTTTAGCACGCGGTCGCGAAGTCGCTTTCCCGAAGGCTCAGGAACGCACCGTTGGGGTGCATTGCACCACGCAGTCCAACACACTCCAGCGATGAGAACCAAGAAGGTTCGATATATCCTGCTCCACCGCTAATTGCTGTAAGTATCGGTTTCAGCAACAGTTAGCCGTGAGTGTTCAGGTCTGTAACGGTTCACCGCGAAAGAGGTTAGCTGGGATACTTATGCTCTCATTCGAATATCTTAGAAAGTGTATGAAAAGTTCAATCATCCTGGTTTCAACCGATGAATCATAAGATTAATCATAGCAATCTGAACCATCGTTTCGCTGCTGTCTGTCAAAGACTCATAGTCCTTGCTCAGGCGGCGGTACTTACCCAGCC